>DNOQ01000596.1 GCA_003501665.1 Bacteroidales bacterium
TTTTTAATACGTAGTTTTTATATTTTACAGTTTGCCGTTTTTCAGGTATCTTTTCGACATTCTGTCATCAGGGTATTTGGCAGAGAAACCTATCCAGTATTCACCTATTGTGCTTTTAATTTCCTTCCTCAGGATCCATAAACCGATAAGGTTGGGAACTGCCATAAAAGCTATGGTAATATATGAAAGGGACCAGATAATTGTGGTGTCGGTGAATGATGCAATAAAGAAAGCTATCACAAAGAATATCCTGTAGTAAATCACAAATTTAGGTCCTGCAAGATATGTCAGTGCCCGGTCGCCATAGTATGACCAGGAGATAGCTGTGCTGAATGCAAAGAGCAGTAATCCAATTGAAACTATGTACCTTCCCCATTTACCCAGGAAGCTTCTTTCAAAAGCAATTGTTGTAAGAGGAGCGCTGTGGATCAATGATTTACCTGTAACCGAAAGTGAACTGGTTGTAGGTTGCCATTTACCCCTTGCCACATCTATTATTCCCGTAAAAAGATCTTTGTTACTATAAAAGGTAAAATCCTCTGCTACTGATCTTGAGCAAATAAGAGTCAGAGGAGTAATTAATTTACCCTGATCAATTTCGATATGTCCGGTGAATAGGGGCAATGTTTTTCCTTCCTTAATGAAATCCACAAGCAGTTGTTTCTGTTCAGGTATATTTTCATCATATACCTGATTCAGAAAAATCATATCAGCAGTCTGGAACTGATTTTCTATTTTTTCAGTCCATACACCTGATGAAAGAATTACAAGGCCTGTTAATGTACAGATAATAATAGTATCAATAAATGGTTCAAGTATTGCTACCATTCCCTCCGATACAGGTTCCGGAGCTCTTGCCGCCGAGTGAGCTATCGGAGCAGATCCCTGGCCCGATTCATTTGAAAACAGTCCCCTGTTGACACCTCTGTTTATTGCAAATGCAATTGAGGCACCCATGAAACCCCCAACAGCTGCTGTTCCTGTGAATACAGTTGAAAACAGTGATATAACAGATGGAATAATATTCTGGTAATTTGTAACAATAACGAAGAGAGCTCCGATAAAATAGAAAATAGCCATAGCCGGAACCAGTCTTGAGGTAACAGCTGCTATTCTTTTAATACCTCCGATTATGATCAGAGCTAGAAGAACGGCCAGAACAGCTCCGGTATAGATCTGTTTTATTCCAAATGTTGTAAACATAGAATTGGAAATGCTGTTTATCTGGGGCAGACTGCCGGTTCCAAAAGATGATAGAACTGTTGCTGCAGCGAAAAAAGCTCCCATTACAACTCCGATCTTAATGATCTTTCCGTTCTTTGTGGTTATATTCAATCTTTTTTTCATATAGTACATAGGACCACCTGAAACAGTTCCATCCGGCAGAAGATCACGGTATTTATGTGAGATTGCAACTTCAACGAATTTCGTGCACATCCCGATGGCTGCCGTTATCAGCATCCAAAATAGTGCAGCCGGCCCTCCAAGATGAATAGCGAGAGCCACCCCTGCAATATTTCCGGTACCGACAGTTCCTGAAAGAGCTGTTGCAAGTGCCTGAAAATGAGAAGTGTCTCCTACATCAAGATGATGATCATATTTGCCTTTCACGACATCAATGGCATGCCGGAAATATCTGAATTGCGGGAATTTAAGATAGAGCGTGAAAAAAATGCCTGTTCCGAGAAGAAGTATGACAAACCATGGATGTCCCCCAATGTAACCATCCAGCATCACAAGAAAATCGTTGATCTTTTGCATAAGTTAAGTTATCCGATACAAATTAGACTGAACCGGTAAATGTAACAAATATCCTTCATGGATGAAAAACAAATAAGAATTTCCGGATTTTGCAGTTTTTAATTCAATCAAATAAAAACCCAGAATATCTCTTGATAATCTGGCAGTGATTTTCACAGTCCAGGGCTAAGAGTTCTTCTCTGTACCCTTAGCTCTTCGCTCTGTGCTCTGCGCTGATGGTAGTGCCCAGAACAAGACTCGAACTTGCACACCGTTGCCGGCACCAGCCCCTCAAGCTGGCGTGTCTACCAGTTTCACCATCTGGGCGTTCGGAGGCTCAACGGCACAAAGGCGCAATGGCTCAGAGGCCGTTTAAACCCGAAACTGTTGTAATTGCAAAGAACCATAAAATTAATCAAACCCTTGCGCCGCTGTGCCTTTGTACCTCTGCACCGCTTTGTGCCCAGAACAGGACTCGAACCTGCACATCATTACTGACACTAGTCCCTGAAACTAGCGCGTCTACCAATTTCGCCATCTGGGCAATTAAAGGCTTAAGGGCACAAAGGCTCAATGGCGCAATGGCTCTATGCCTTAAATGTTATATCTAAAGAACTTATTTTATATTACACCTCTGCGTCCCTGTGCCGTTGCACCGTTGCGCCTTCAATATTGCGGGGCAAAAATAACAAAAAAATTATTAACATTTAATCGTGTATCTGAGAAAAGTATATTTTTACACACTGATAATATATATATGTGTAAACAGATAAAAAAATTCTTAAAACCGGTCAGAATACCGGAAAACAGGGCTGCTTCATCAGCTTTTAAGAATTTTTTATTCTGAAGAGATGACAGACCTGCCTGATGTGCAGGTTTTTTTATAAACAAATAACAGATTATGGGCGTTATAAAAATCATGAAATTCGGCGGGACATCAGTGGGAAGTTCAGAAAGAATGAAAGCACTCATCCCTCTTATTACCGACAACGAAAGGAAGATTGTTGTGCTTTCGGCCATGTCGGGCACAACCAACAATCTTGTTGAAATCACAAACCTTCTTTATACCGGGAATACCGTTGTTGCATTAGAAAAAATTGAATCTCTGAGGGGAAGATATCACAATGTTGTTGATGGCCTCTATGAAACCGATCAGTACAGAAAGACCGGGCATGAACTGATAGAGTCTCATTTTGGATATATAATTAATTTCACTACGAGAACCTTTACAAAAGTCCAGGAAAAGGCTATTGTAGCTGAAGGCGAACTTATTTCAACCGCACTCGTAAATAATCTTCTTCTTGAAAAGGGAATCAAATCAATCCTGATGCCTGCGCTCAATTTCATGCGTATAGACAAAGACGGGGAACCTGATTATTTCTATATCGAGGAAAATCTGAGAAGGGAACTCAGAAAATGTGATTCAAAAAGTATCCTCATCACCCAGGGTTTTATCTGCCGTAATGCCATCGGGGAAATTGATAATCTCAGGCGGGGAGGAAGTGATTATTCAGCATCTATCATAGGAGCTGTACTGAAAGTTAAGGAGATCCAGATATGGACCGATATCAGCGGCTTTCACAATAATGACCCCAGATATGTTGAAAATACCAAAGTGATCCGCGAACTCTCCTTTGATGAAGCAGCCGAACTGGCTTATTTCGGTGCCAAAATACTTCATCCCTCAAGCGTAAATCCGGCCCGGCTGAACAATATCCCGGTTCGCCTGAAGAACACAATGGAACCGGAAGATGAAGGGACACTTATTACATCAACCAGCGAACTACTTGACTATAAAGCTGTTGCAGGAAAGGATGGAATTTCGGTATTAAGGATCAGATCGGACCGTATGCTGATGGCCTATGGATTCCTGCGAAAAGTATTCGAGATATTTGAAGCCTACAGAACCCCGATTGATATGATCACAACCTCGGAGGTGGCAATATCCCTGACAATAGATGATCCCCGGCATCTTGACCATATCGCCCATGAACTCAGCGAACTTGGAACAGTGGAGGTCGAAGAAAATCAGACAATTATCTGTATAGTTGGTGACTTCAGGACTGAAAGGACAGGATCAGCACCCGAAATATTTTTAGCATTGAATTCGATACCTCTTAAAATGATCTCATATGGAGGAAGCAATAACAGCCTTTCCCTTCTTATTGATACAGGTAATAAAACAGAAGCACTGAAACTGCTCAGCAAACATCTTTTTTCATACAAATAATGATCACCAAGAAAACAATAGAGAAATTCCGGGACCTTCCTACACCATTTTATTATTATGATCTGGATGTTCTGAAAGAAACCCTGGATAATCTGAAATTGGAATCTTCTCGTACCGGATTCAGGCTGCACTATGCAGTAAAGGCAAATCATAACCCGAGGATCCTGAATATTATCTCCTCGTTTGGACTGGGAGCAGACTGTGTAAGCTGGAATGAAATTGATGCTGCCATTAAAGCCGGCTTTAATCCTTCTGAAATAGTATTTGCAGGTGTCGGCAAGTCGGACAGGGAAATAATCAATGCAATTGAAGCAGGTATATTCTGCTTTAACTGTGAATCAATCCCTGAGATGGAAGTAATAAACGAGTTTGCAGGAAAACTGCATAAAAATGTAAATATCGCTTTAAGGATCAACCCCCTTATAGACGCCCATACACATAAATATATCACTACCGGAATAGCAGAAAGCAAATTCGGAATTAATACCTGGGATCTGGAAGTTGTTCTTGACAGACTATCAGTTCTTAATAATCTGAATCTTATCGGTATTCATTTTCATGTAGGTTCTCAGATAACACGCTTATCGGTCTTCAAAACCTTATGCACTCATATTAATGAACTGCAGGAATGGTTCTCATCAAGGAATGCAGATCTGAAAATAATTAATGTAGGAGGGGGATTGGGTATCGATTATGAAAATCCCCCGGAATCACCCAACTTCAGAGAATATTTTTCCCTGCTGCGCGAATTTATCGATCTCAAACCAGGCCAGGAGATTCATGTAGAACCGGGCAGATCGGTTGTCGGACAGTGTGGCTCACTTATATCCAGAGTCCTTTATATAAAAAACGGAAGCAACACCAGGTTTGCAATCATTGATGCAGGCATGACCGATCTTATCCGCCCGGCACTTTACCAGGCATATCATAAGATTGAAAATCTGACCTCTGAAGGGGAATTAACCAGATATGATGTTGTCGGTCCGGTTTGTGAATCTTCTGATACTTTTGCGAAATATATCGAGTTGCCTGAAACAAGGCGTGGTGATATTATTGCCATACGTTCTGCAGGTGCGTATGGCGAAGCAATGGCATCAAGATACAACCTGAGGGATCTTGCCCCCGCAGTGTTTTCGGATGTATTATAGTTAGTCGTGCGGTCNNCCCCCCTAAGCCCTGCCTAACAATCCGAGGCTGTAGAGAAAAACCATAGCTATTGCGACAGGGGCAACAAATTTCACAATAAACATGAATGTCGGAACTAATCTGTCATTAAGTTTACCATCATTTGTCAGTTCTTTTCTGGTCATCTGAGGGCTGAAGAACCATCCGATGAAAAGAACTATCAGCAGGCCTCCGAGCGGAAGCATTATGTTTGATGTGAGATATTCAAGTACTCCGAATATATTTTTATTAAAGATCTGAAGATTGCTCAGGCTTCCAAAAGAAAGGACTGTGACAATTCCAAGGACAGAAACGGCAAGAGTGGCTGCAATTGTTGCTTTCCGTCTGATCATTTTGAGTTCCTCGGTAAGAAATGCAACAATTACCTCGAGCACCGAAATGGTTGAAGTGAGTGCCGCTGTTGAAAGCAGAACAAAGAACATTATTGCGAAGAAATTTCCGAATGGCATTTTCTGGAATATGGCCGGGAGAACAATAAAAACAAGTCCCGAACCCGAAGTAGGTGATCCTCCAAGAGCAAACACGGCAGGAAAAATAGCGATCCCGGCAATAACAGCCACCGAAGTATCAGCTATGGTTATCCAGGCTGCTGAAGATGCAAGTTTTTCATCCTTACGGATATAGGAACCATATGTAATCAATGTTCCCATACCGACACTCAAAGAAAAGAACGATTGTCCGAGGGCTTCCAGAATGACTTTTGGAGTGAGTTTACTCAGATCGGGTCTGAACAGAAAACGAAGACCCTCAAGAGAGCCTTCCAGTGTAAGGGATCTGACACACAATACTATCAGAATGACGAAAAGAAAAGGCATCAGGACTTTGGTATATTTTTCAATCCCATTTTTAACCCCTGATATTATAATATATCCTGTGAGGCCCATAAATATGAGGAACCAGAGAAGGGGTCTGAATGATCCCTTCAAAAATTCATCGAACATACCTGTCAGTTCTCTTTCCCCTTTACCCATCAGGTTACCTGTCAGTGACTGGTACAGATATTCNNCCCATTATTCCTATAAGAAACCAGGGCTTGCCAGGTGCGAGAGCCCTGAAAGCCCCGTAGGGATTTTTCTGGGCTGAACGCCCGATAATAAATTCTGACGTCATAACCGGGATCCCGATAACGACAACACAGAACAGATAAACCAGCAGAAATGCCCCTCCTCCATTTTCACCTGCAATATACGGGAACCTCCAGATGTTTCCCAGACCAACCGCCGATCCGGCTACAGCCGCAACCACGGCAAATCTCCCCGAAAAGCTGTCTCGTGTGCCATTATTCTGATCACTCATGACTCATCCAATTTATAAACAGAACAAATATGCCAATTTACCTGAAGTATCTGATTCTTTAAAAAAATCAAGCCCGAAAGATATATAAACGAAATCTTTTTTATACTATTAATGAAATTTTTAATTTGCCATCCGATAATACAATATTTATGAAATTTTACAGGAATATTTTCAGGAGAACAACTGTAGTGTACCGATACATTTTTCTTCTTCTTTTTCTGCTTGTCATTTCCTGTTCACCTTTAAAAATATATAGTGATCTTCCGGAAGTGAAAGCCTGGGAACCTGAGATTGAGAAGTTTACAGCCCTCAGTCTGAAAGACCACTATTCACAGGACGCCATTGTTTTTGCAGGAAGTTCGAGTATAAGGCTCTGGAAAACCCTTGCTGATGACATGAAGCCATATAATGTGATCCAGAGGGGTTACGGAGGTGCAAAACTCAGTGATTACGGAGTGTATGCCGGCAGAATCTTTGACCCCGTTCCGGGAAGAGCTCTGGTACTTTTCATAGCAAATGATATTACCGGCGGTGAAAAGGATAAAAGCCCGGAAGAGGTAAAAAAACTGTTCCTGAATATTGTGAAAATATTCCGCAAAAGGCATCCGGGATCT
>DNOQ01000287.1 GCA_003501665.1 Bacteroidales bacterium
CCGACTTTAATGGATATCATCAGGCCATTCTTTAATATAACCTTCATGCAGTCAAAAATGGAAGAAGATGGTGCTTTGGTTGTCAATAAGGAAAATCCGGTCTGGATTGCAAATGCAGGCATTTATTCAGTCTGGAAAAGTTTCGATATCAATCTAATGGGAAAATATGTTTCACCCTTCGAGAATGACAGGTTTGTAAGTGTTGCCGATGGTCCTCAACCACTGGGAGATTTTTTCGTCCTCGATCTGAACGGAGGGTACACCACAAAATGGAAAACACCGGTAAGGTTTTATTTAAGATCCAAAAACCTCACAAATAAGATCTATTCGACAGTTAACGGCTACCCAGATTTTGGAAGAATGATCCATGCCGGGATACAGGTGAAGTTCACCAGAGAACACTACCATACCTGCCTCCCATAAATGAGAGGCAGGCAAAGCAGTACATTATCTTAATTAAGAAAACTATATAGAAAAACGACATCAGATTATTAATTCCAACCCGGATTCTGTGGCATTGATGAAGTGAGGTTAGCATCTATCACGATCTGCGGGATTGGAAATATTGTATCCCTCCCGGTAATACGCTGTCCGCCGTTCTTATTATATAACCTGGTTCTTTCAATCCATTTATTTGTCCTTAGTAAAGTGTAACGCCTGTGTTCCTCAAAAATGAGTTCCCGTGATCTTTCATCCAGAATGAAGTCAAGCGTGACATCACCTGCACTGATCAGGGATGCGTTAGCCCGCTGTCTGAGAATATTTATAGTCTCGGCAGCCGGACCGGGCTGATTAAGCTTGAGTTGTGCTTCAGCTTTGATCAAGTATGTCTCGGCAAGTCTGAGGTATGGCTGATCTTTGTTTGAAGTAGCGCCGCTTGGATTCACCGGATCTGCACTGTCGAATTTCCTCGAATAAGGCCAGTTACGGTAGGGAACTTTTTCATATACTATGTCCTTATCCCATTTCATCCAGATTGTATCGCCATAGGCATAACCGGGTGGCAACCTGTCAGCAGCGGCAGGAGCATTTTGTGCAGCGTCCTTTAAGACAAAGAATTTCCTTATTATGTGATATGATCCCCTGTCATCTTCAGGCTCATAAAGATCCATCGCAAATTTTGTAAAGGAGACTTTGGCCTGTGCCCTTCCACCCCGGTCAACAGTTATCACCAGGGGCTTAACTCCGCCAATTGAGTATTCATACCATTCACTCGCATGCCATCTACGCATAATATTATTACCACCCGGGGCACTGCCTTCTCCTCCGGTTGTTCCGTATCCCCATTGCCACACCCATAGAGCTTCGGTGTTACCCTGCTCGCGGTTTGCATTACCTTCAAGGAACATATCGGAAAAAGGTATCCCGGGCATGTTTTTTTTAACCCCATACCGGGCAGTAATAAGTTTATATTCCGAAGTATTAATGACCTTATCTGCCCAGAACAATGCACTATCGGGATTGTTTTTAACAAGATACATTTCGGCAAGGTAATGTTGAACGGCCCCTCTTGAAATTTTACCGCTTTTTGATGGAATAACCGGAATTGACTTCTCTGCGAATAACAGATCCGATATTAATTGCTTCCTGACTTCACCAACCGGAGTTCTCGTCCAGTCAGTCCTGATTGTTGAACCGAGCGATTCCTGAAGGCTTAGAGGAACATCTCCCCACATATAAGTAAGGTGCCGATATGCCCATGCCCTTATCGCTTTCGCCTCACCAATTACTCTGTTTTTGTTCTCCTCAGGACCGGAACTTCCTCCTGACCAGTCAATATCGTTTTTGTTTTCAGCATTATTTATGATAGTATTTGCAGTATTTACCACCTTGTAAAGCCAGATAAAATGGGATTCAAGGTTGGCATTCTGAGGACCATTAAGATCACCCCACAGAGCAGCACAGACCACAAACCCTCCAGCAAGCCTGTTGGCGCACATATTATCAGTTCCGTTTATGGCCATTTCTATTCTAAGGAAATTAGATCCTCCGACGGGGTTGATACTTTCACCTTCTCTCTCCTGTCTGATTAATGTATATAAGCCATTAAGGCCTGCTTCAAAACCTGCAAGGCTAGTATATAAGGATTCGGTGGAAATCAGATGAGGTGGTTTTTCATCAAGCCATTTTTCAGCGCAACCAGTTATCAGTATGATAACTGTTATAACTGTTGCTTTATATATATATTTTATTTTCATTATTTTAAGTTTTTCAATATTAACAAAATAAGATTTCAGAATCCCAGGTTCAAACCAAAGACAAATTCTTTCTGCAAGGGATAACTCCTTTGGTCTTCCAGTTCCGGGTCCATTCCATACCATTTGGTGAATGTAAACCAGTTTCGACCCGTAAAGAAAATTCTTAGCTTATTTATACCAGCTTTATTGACCAATCCTTTTGAGAAATCATAGGAAAGAGAAATATCCTTGATGCGTATAAAACTGGCATCTTTGAAATAATTACCTATTTCTACAATATCTATTCCGGCCATTCTGCCTGCATGAACATTATTCATACAAAATTCATTGCTGGGATTATCAGGTGTCCACCTGTCTTTATTGGTTGTATTACGGCGAACACCCTCATAAACATCATCCAGCATATAACCATTGGCTTTTGTCACACCGTGTACTCCGTGTAAGAATACATCAAGTTTGAGCTTTTTAACAGAGAAGGAGTTAGTCAATCCCCATACAAACTTTGGATCCTGCTGGCCTGCTATTTGCCTGTCCTCAGCAGTAAGTTCATAATCACCATTAACATCCCGTAATTTAATATATCCGGGCTGTGAACCCCATTTAGCTGCTTCTTCAGCTTCATCCAGATGCCAGACTCCGTCAATTACATAATCATAGTTGACTCTTATGGGATGACCTATGAACCATTTGTTGGAAACATCGTCAACTTCTTTGCCTGCTTCATTCAAAAAACCATACAACGATATTATTTTATTCTCTATCAATGCCATATTACCTGACATGGCCCATGTAAAACCCGGTTTAACTATATTTCTTGAATTGATCGTCAGCTCAATTCCGGAGTTTCCGGTTTTACCGATATTCTGGGTCACCGAAGTAATTCCGTGCACGGCTGAAATGGTTCTGTTCAGTAACAGATCAGTGGTTGTTGTTTTATATATATTCAGATCACCCGTGATCCTGTTCTGAAGTATCCCGAAATCCAGGCCAAAATTTAAAGTACCTGATGATTCCCAGCCGAGGTCATCCATTCCGATATTATTTGGAATATATCCCGGAACCACTGTCTGGGAAGAGACCCAGTCAGCAGAGCGTAACCTTGTGATTGTTTCATAAGCACCAACGGCTTGGTTACCGTTCAATCCATATGAAACTCTCATTTTTAACTCATTAAACAAATTTTTTAAAGGGAAGAAATTTTCATTTGCAAGATTCCATCCCAGTGCAACTGACGGAAAAATACCCCATTTGCTTTTTGCACCAAATCCTGAAAATCCATCTCTCCTCCCCGTAATAGTAAGGAGATAGCGACTATCATATGAATAATTCAGCCGGATCATCTGGGATATCAGAACAGATCGGTTAAAGGAATAACTCGGAAGGGAGACCTCTGCCTGTCCCGCTGAGTACCACAACAAAAAATCATGAGGAAATCTGCTTGCGGTTTCTCCGTTTCTTGTACTTGCATTTTCTTCGAAACTGTATAAGGCAGTGGCGAAAATGTTATGTTTACCGATTTCTTTATTATAAGAAAGAATATTCTCAATTACAACATTATTCCACAGGGTACGATCTGTATTGGATCTCCCGTTTGCTTCATATCCTGTTTTCCCATCGGTAGCTCTGTAAGTAGCTTCATCACGAAATCTTATTCTCACACCGGAGTTTAGCCGGTAGCTTAAACCTTTGATAAAAGGGAAATTAATAATACCATAATTATTAGACATAACCTGGTATGCTTTATCGACATCGGACCATAAAATCGGCTCAAGAGGATTGGCAAAATAGGGATCTTCCGGCCATGGATAGATGGTCAGATTACCATTATTATCATAAGCTGTCGAAAGAGGATTCATCCTTGTCGGACCCGAATCGGGAGACTGCCCGCTTGCATCGTCAAAGGATAACTGTGTACGGGTTCCTATTGTAAGCCAGCTATTTACTTTTGTATCAATATTAAACCGGCTTGTAATTCGCTTATAATCATCTTTGATCATTACTCCCTTAACATCAAGGAGGCTTCCGGCAACATAATAATTAGTCCTTTCAAATCCTCCGGAAAGAGAAAGATTGTGCTCATGGCTAAAACCGTTACGGGTGGCAAGATCAAACCAGTCAACCCACTTGCCTGAATCGTAAATTTGCTGTTCGGATGTTGTAATCATATTTGGTTGCCGTTCCTTTTTGAAATTATAAAACTCTTCACCATTCATTAAATCGGGAAGATTGGTAAACCTCATGAGGGACATTCTCGCATCATAAGATATTACCGGTGCTCCTGCACTTCCTTCCTTGGATGTAATGAGAATCACACCGTTAGCACCTCTCGACCCGTAAATAGCAGATGCCGAAGCATCTTTTAATATTTCAATGGATTTAACGTCATTCGGATTAATATCCCTGATCTCTCCTCCGTACGGTATTCCGTCAACAACTATCAAAGGCTCATTGCTGGCCAGTATTGAATTGCGTCCTCTTATCATGATAACTTCATCGGGTGCGGCACCGGCACTGGATGTCTGAATGATCACACCGGGGATGGCGCCCTGTATTGCCTGGGCAACATTCAGATTGGGTGCCATTTCAAGCCTTTCTCTTGGCATGGAAGCAACTGTTCCGGTTATATCACTGCGCTTCTGTGTGCCATAACCGACTACAATAACCTCATCCAGACCTATTGCGGTTTCCTCCAGAATAACATTAAAGACTGTCTGGTTTCCGATCTCAACATCTTTCGATGTCATCCCTATGAATGAAAAGGTTAAAGTCATGGTTCCTTCAGGAAGTAAAAGTGAGAAATTACCATTACCATCCGTGACTGTTCCGGTTGTTGTTCCCTTTATAAAAACAGAAGCTCCTGCAATTGGAGAGCCTGATTGATCGGTAACCTTCCCGGAGATCCTTTTCTCCTGATGTACCTCAATATTAGGAGAAATGTTAATTGGTGAGAGGACTATTTGCCGGTCAAAAGCCTGGTGCTTCACATCGGTACCTGCAAATAACTTATCCAGAACCTCACCGATCTTAACGTTCTCAACCTGAATATCTACCAGGCGGTCAACATCAACAATCTTACTGTTATACAGGAAAAAGAACTCCGATTGATTTTCTATTTGCCTGAGTACATCCCTGACGGTTTGATTTTTGCTTTCCAGTGTGAGTCTTGTATTCTGAGAGTAAGTATTTTCAGCAAGCACCTCAGAAATACCAAGAATCAATAGGGTAATAACTAATCTCATGACTCTGAGTGTTTTACTGGCCAGGGTCAATTTTACGTGTACCCTGGGGTTTACTTTAAATAAATTCATAATTTTACGTTTGGTTAGTTTATGTCAAATTAACTTAAGGCTTCTCATTCGATATTGATGAGAAGTTAATTGATTTTCAGGGAGGTGCGGGAACATCTCCCTGATTTTTTAAATTCATTTATTGCTGTTTCATAGGCTGTCAGTTTATTGCTGTTATTATAATTTTTGGTTTTATATAAGAATTGTCCTTCAGAAGCTTTTGTTCAGTCCTGGTATATTTAATCGGAGCTGATCTCTTTAAGAGCTCAAGGATTTGTGTTAATGATTCATACCTGAAAGTGGCGGTATAAACATAATCCTCGACGTCGATGCCCTGTAATTCTATATCAACATTAAACTTGCGGCTGAGCTTTCTTGCTACAACACTTATCGGATCATCCCTGAAAATAAGGATACCATCCTTCCATGAGGTATATTTATCGATACTAACCTTCTCAACTGAAATAGTGTTTCCTGTAGATTCATATATAGCCATTTCACCCTTCCGGGTCAGAGAAATTGTTTTGTTACCCTTTCCATCAACAATAGACACCATTACATCTCCTGATTCAAGGATAACCTCAATTTCAGGATTATCAGGATAATTAACTACAACAAATTGAGTACCTTTAACTTCTATAGTTAAATCACTGGCATTTATAATAAATGGATGCACCGGATCTTTGATAATATCGAAATATGCTTCGCCAATCAGCTCAACCTGCCGTTTTTCCCCGCTAAATGAATCCGGATACTTAAAGACTGAACAAGAGTTTAACCAGACCTGTGAGCCATCAGGCAAAATGAATTCGGATTGAACTCCCGCCGGCACTTTAAGAGTATGCCATATCGCAGATTTTACTTCAGCATAATTATTATCGGAAATTCTTGTTGTCAGATACAGTGAATAAATAAATAGAGGTATAAACAATATAGCAGCAGCCCTTATAGTATAATGAAGCCACTTTTTATCTGAAAACCGGACACTGGATTTTTGCCTGTCAATGAGATTCCTACGATGATGCAAATCATTAAGTTTACTTCCCAAATAATCCTTATCTGATTTAATATCAGGAAAGTCATTCCACAATAAAGCCGCCCGTGACTTAATGAAAGGATCATTTTCAGCGTTTTCAAGAACAGCTAAAATCTCTTCAGCTTCCTGCCTCGTACATTCACCTCTTAAATACTTCTCAAAAAGAATTGAAATTCTCTGTTGTTTATCAGGATTATCCTGCATACCTTAATTTTTTAAGATTTAGAACATATTATTGAAATATCATTCAATAACACGTTAATGTCATTTATAATACTACGGAGAGACGTAATAATTCCCCTATTGAACCTCGATTTATTTAAAGAAAAAGTGAGGTGAGAAATATAATTAATAGAAATTCTTTATTAACCCGTCTTTTTATATATCTGACAGCCAGATTGATACTGTTCTCGACTGTCTTTATGGAAATATTCAGTTCATCAGCGATATCTTTATAGGAAAGACCTTTTTCTTTTCTTAGTTTAAAGATCTCCCTCCTTCTGTCAGGTAATTCCTCAATAACACTTTCAAGATTACATAGCATATCATTTGAGACATGAAATTTTTCCTGATCGTAAAATATAGATGCATTAATAAGAACGTGCTCACGATATTGTTTCTCTTTTAACTTTCTTCTGAAAGTGTCTATTGTGATATTATACGCAATTGTAAATAAGAAGGATTTAAAAAGTTGGCGGTGGTTTATAGACTTACGCTTTTCCCAGATAATCAGGAAAGTATTTTGCATTACCTCTTCCGCTTCTTCTTTTAACTTCAGAATAGAAAATGCAAAATGGAAGACTGCTTTGCCGTATCTGAGATAAAGTTCATCAAATGCGCTGGTAAATCCCTGATTCAAATCTTGTACCAGTTCGGAATCTGTCTTTATTTTATTTTGATTCAAAGTGAATGAATGGGATAGTCATGTCATACAAATTTATGCAAAAGAATGGTATCAGAATGATAAAATTCCAACAAGGACTTTGTCTGTAAGGAAGATTCAGGAGAACAGAGAAAAAAAAGACGTAAGTGTATACGTCCGTTTTGATACCTGATCGAAATTCAGTTATCTTATCACATATATGTAATCAATCTATGTGTGAAAATCTTTAGAAATGTTTAAGATAAATTATTAATCATAGGTTTATAAATAATCCTATTGAGGCATAATGGAATAATGAAAAAGTATATACCTCATCATTGTCAGCTCCCCCTTCAAGAATTCTGTAGCCCGCTTTAATCCCCAGATTATCTGTCACTTTATATGTTGCGGCCAGCAGCACATCCTCTGCCCTGCCCTGAGGAGCAGCCAGAGCATCACCTTCAAAGAGCACTCCCAGCCTTTCATAAGGTTTCCAGTGAAGCCGGAAATTTATTATCGGAACAAATCCTACATTGACCTTTTCACTATACAGCTCTCCGGAGGTCAAATCTATTTTAGCATCCCTTATCTTTGCAGTAAGTCCCAGACCGAAATCGACTTTTGGTTTCTGAACAATATCATACCGGTAAGTGACCCTGTAAGAATTGAATTTATAAGAGGCATCAATATTACTGTTAGCAGGAAAAACTACACCTTCATACAAAATATCCCGACCCGCGCTTCCGTCAGACATAATTGTAAGAGGAGCATATAAAAGAGATATGGTGTGGCGTGAAGCCGGTTTGTAATTCAATCTTAAACGGTAAAATATTTTTGAATGTGCTGTCAGCTCTTCATTAAGGGAGAAAAATGTACCTTCATCTCCCGGAATACGGATATCATTGTACCCGGTTGTAACATAACCTGATTCCACATCAATTCCGAGCTGGGCGTTTACCGGAATAGAAGGAATTAAAATCAGTCCTGATAAAAATGTAAGAAGTACTGCAGTGTTTTTTTTCATTTCAGTATTTACTTTAATCTAATTTTTAATTACAACCTTTTAACAGCCAGATCCAAAAAAGGTTCATCAGTTTACCCTATATAAAGTTACACAAAGAATCACTATTTTTATGATTGTTTATTTACAATTGAGATGAATAGTAAAATATTTCTGGACCTTTTAACGGGAAGGCACCCTGAACTGCTGAACCTTCAGGACACAATCAGCCAGGCAGCTGAGACAATTATAAAGGCATATAATGCCGGTCGAAAATTACTTATCTGCGGCAACGGTGGAAGCAGCTCTGATTCTGATCACATAGTCGGTGAACTGATGAAAAGTTTTGAGAACAAACGCCCTCTCGATATAAGTTTTAAAAGAAGACTGGCCGAAGTTTCCCGTGAACGTGGAAAATACCTTGCTGATAAACTTGAACACGGACTGCCGGCAATTTCACTTTCAGCACACACATCGCTTACAACGGCAATTTGTAACGATATTGATCCCGATCTGGTTTTTGCACAGCAGATCATAGGGTATGGGACGGAAAAAGATGTACTTATTGCCATCAGTACATCGGGAAATTCCAAAAACGTAATTGATGCCTGTATAACGGCAAAAGCCATGAATATGACAGTCATTGGCATAACTGGAAAATCGGGCGGGGCAATGAAGCAGTATTGTGATATTCTGATCAATGTCCCGGAGGAAAAAACGGCATCTGCACAGGAACTGCAACTTCCTGTCTACCACACGATCTGCAGGATAGTGGAAGAGCATTTTTATGGGGAAGACGGGTGACGGAAGACCGAAGACGGAAGACCGAAGTCGGAAGACGGAAGACAGAAGACAGAAGACGGTTGCAGGAAGTTGGCAGTTGGCAATTGGCAAAAATTAAATTCAGAAAACAACAAAATAGAGAAATCAGACATGGAAAATGGATTATTGAAGGAAGTAATTAACAGAATAAAAGACGTCAGGATAGCGATTGTGGGTGATTTTTGCCTGGATGCTTACTGGTTCATTGATGAGTCGAAAAGTGAAATCTCAATTGAAACCGGAGAACCGACGATGCCTGTAAAACAACAGAAATATTCACTGGGAGGTGCGGGAAATGTCGCAAACAATCTTGCGGCGATGAAAGTGAAGGACATAAGGGCATTCGGAGTTATAGGCAATGACCCTTTCGGGGTCGAGATGATCAAAATAATGAGAAATGCAGGGATCTCGACCGGCAATATGCTCATACAGAATCAAAAGTGGTCAACACATGTTTATATAAAACCCTATGTCGGGGATAAAGAGAAGAGCCGGATCGATTTCGGCAATTTCAATGTTCTGTCAGTTGAGACTGCCGATCTTCTTATCAGCAATCTCAGGGAACAGGCCGATGAAGTCGATCTGATAATAATTAACCAGCAGGTACTTTCGGGTATCCATACCGAATATTTCAGGAAGAGGCTTGTGGAAATTATTGGTATGTTCCCCTGGAAAATTTTCATCGCCGACAGCAGGAATTATACTGATCACTATACCGGGGCATACAGGAAGATGAATGACACGGAAGCTTCGCGTCAATGCAGAATACAAAGGGAACCGGATGAGATAATTCCTCTGACAGAAGCAAAGCATGCAGCTGAAAAACTGTACGAAAGATATAACAAACCGCTGTTGATCACCCGTGGAAGCAGAGGTTCAATAGTTATTAATGAAGAAGGTATAAAGGAGATACCGGGACTGATGATTTTATCGAGGGTAGACACAGTGGGTGCAGGCGACAGTTATCTTGCAGGTGCAGCATCTGCACTTGCTGCAGGTTATTCTCCCGAAATTGCAGCAAAACTTGGAACCCTTGTGGCAGGGGTCACTGTAAGGAAGTTGTTTCAGACAGGTACTGCATCTCCCGAAGAGATACTTCAGACCGGAACCGATCCTGATTATACATGGCGACCCGATCTCGCGGAAGATATCCGACAAGCAGTATATCACGGCAATTCGGAAATAGAAATAATTAACAGATGGCCTGAAAAACTTTCAATTAAACATGCTGTATTTGATAATGACGGTACCATCTCCACTTTACGCGAAGGCTGGGAAAAAATAATGGCTCCCGTTATGGTTAAGGCAATTCTGGGGGATGAATACTCCGGGGCAGATGAATCGCTTCTGAAAAAAGTAAAAATGCGTGTCGGTCAGTTCATCGATAATACAACAGGTATCCAGACACTTATGCAGATGAAGATGCTTCTCGACATTATCAGGGAATTTGGTTTTGTAAGTGAGGATAAGATGCTTGATGAATTCGGATACAAAGAGATCTATAATGAAGAATTGCTCCGGATGGTAAAAGAACGGGAAGAGAAGCTCATGGCGGGAGAACTGAATGTCGATGACCTGACCATAAAAAAAGCCATTCCTTTCCTCAGAAGACTTTACGACAGTGGTGTTAAATTATATCTTGCAAGCGGAACCGACATTGAAGATGTAAAACATGAAGCCGCAGTCCTTGGTCATGACTACATGTTTGAAGGCAGGATATACGGCGCCGTAGGGGATTTAAACAAGGAAGCCAAGAAAATTGTTCTGGACCGTATCCTGGATTCAATAGGAAAATCAGATGCAGGACTTATAGTCACCTTCGGGGATGGTCCGGTTGAGATACGGGAAACACAAAAAAGAGGAGGTCTTACGGTAGGTATTGCCAGCAATGAATTGAGACGTTACGGGCTTAATCAGTCAAAACGAACGAGACTTATCAAAGCCGGGACTGATATTATTGTTCCGGATTTCTCACAGTCTGACCTTTTGCTCGAAATGTTAAATATAAAGTAACATGCCCTACCCCAAACTCGACAGGGATAAACTTCATATCCTCAGTTTATCTGAACGCCGGAACCAGATCTCCATTGAAAGAACGGCTGTTCCCGTGACTGCACAAGCTGCAGGTCTTACAAAAGCCGATAAAGAACTGATCAGCTTAACTGCCGGTAAGATCAGAAATGCAAGAGAAAATAACAGATCCGTGATCCTGGCTTTCGGCGCTCACACAATAAAAAATGGTCTTGCCCCGGTGCTCATTGACCTTATGTCAAAAGGATGGGTCACACACCTTGCTACAAATGGTGCTGGTATAATCCACGACTGGGAATTTGCTTTCCAGGGCATGTCGGGGGAAGATGTGCGTGAAAATGTCAGTAAAGGTCAGTTCGGAATTTGGGAGGAGACAGGGAAATACGTCAATCTGGCACTGGTCAGCGGAGCTTATGAAGGTCTGGGTTATGGTGAATCAATAGGTAAAATGATATCAAACGGGGGTCTTAATATACCTGATCCCGGGCAGCTGGGAAATGAAGCATCAGAGTTTATTGAAAAAGACCCGGAACATTCCGCCGCATCACTCGATTTATATTCGACTGTCAGGAAATACAATATCAAACCCGGATTTCTGGAAATTCCTCATCCCTTCAAAAAATACTCGGTACAATCTGCAGCATATGACCTGAAGATACCCTTTACAGGTCATCCCATGATAGGACATGATATCATTTATAATCACCCGTTGAATCATGGGGCTGCAATAGGACGTACAGCCCTGACCGACTTTCTTTATTATTCAAACAGCGTTAATAATCTTGAACATGGTGTCTGTCTTTCAATAGGTTCAGCAATCATGTCGCCCATGATATTTGAAAAAGCACTTTCGATGGCTCAGAATCTTGAAATTCAACAGGGAAGACAAATTAAGAATCATTTCATGCTGATCGTTGACCTTGCTAAAGCTGAATGGGACTGGGCTAAAAACGGTGAGCCTCCGCATGATAATCCCGCGTATTACCTTCGTTACTGTAAGACATTTAACAGGATGGGCGGAGAAATGCACTTTATGACTGCAGATAACAGGGATTTCCTTCTTGAATTACATCACGATCTCGAATAATTTATAAAGCCCGGGATCATTTAAGCCAGATCAGAATTAATATTGTTATCACTGTGAGTATGAGGAGATGAAGCCTCCAGTCTTTCAGCCCTTCAAATGAGGCAATGCCCTTTGAATAATCAACCGTCGTTTTCTCCAGTTTTGAAGGATCTGTTTTTTCGGTAAAAGCAGAAACAATGAAAAGCACTGCAGTTATGAACAATTCAGCCCACAGGCCGCGATATCCGAAGTTCAGTGTAAGCTTATGATGCAGGAAAGGAAAAATCCGGCTGCCTGTTTCTGCTCCCAGTAACTGGTCAACGACAAAAAGAGTGGCCAGAATAATTCCGACAATCACTGATACAGTCGCTCCTTTGAGAGTTACTTTTTTACTTATTATTCCGAAAAATATAGCGGGGAATACTGGTATAACCAGGTATGCCGAGATTGTTTGCAGATATTTGTATAAACCCTCTTCATTTTTATAGACCAGATATGCTGCACCTATTCCGAGGAATGTAACGGCAAATATAACCACCCTCCCCATGTTTACCTGTTTCTTTTCGGGATAATCAGGCCTGAACTCAACAATGAAATCGCGGACAAACAGAGTGGAAACCGAATTGAGAACACCTATCAGGGATGTGATAAGTGCAGCCAGCAAAGATGCCATAAGAAGTCCCCTCAGTCCTGCCGGGAGCAACCTGTTCAGGAGAAGAACAAAAGTCTGTTTTGTTTCGTCACCCTGCAATTCAGACGGAAAAAGTGCAAATGCAATCACTCCGGGTAAAGCAAAGATGAATACCGGCAATAACTTGAGAAATGTGGCGAACATGGCTCCTCTCCGTGCATTCTTAAGATCGGGTGCAGCCAGCACTCTCTGCACATTTACCTGATCAATACCCCAGTAAAATATCCCCGCATAAAATGCAGTGGCCAGTATTCCCCAGAAAGGATAGACAGGATCATCATACGGCTTTGCAATTGACATCATTTCCGGCACTTTATCCATCAGTCCGCTAAATCCTCCGACCTTGCCGAGACCTATAAACATCATTATCGAGGCGCCCGTTATCATAACGATGACCTGTATCGAATCGGTATATGCCACGGCAGTAAATCCCCCTATGATGGTAAATATTGCCACAATCAGTCCCACATAAAAGATGGTTGACATTATATTCCAGCCGAGTATACTGTTGAGCACCAGAGCGCCGGCAAAAAGTGTAAAAGCCAGTTTGGTCATAATGCTGATAACCAGCATCAGTCCCGAGAAAAATGTCCGTGCCCTCCTGCTGTATCGCAATTCAAGGAATTCAGGTATTGTGTACAGCTTGTTTTTCATGTAATAGGGGAAAAGAAAGGCGCAGCCGAAGCCCAGTGTTATCACTGTGGTCAGTTCAACCAGCCCGGCTGACAGACCGTAACGGTAAGCATCTCCTGACAATCCGACCAGATGCTCGGCACCGATATTTGTGGCAAAGAGCGATGCACCTATCACGGGCCATTTTATTGATCTCCCGCCAAGAAAAAAATTTGAGCTGTTCCTGCCTGCTTTCTTCCTGTATGCCATATACATACCAAAGCCAAGGCTTCCGGCAAGGACAATACCCAGGACAAGCCAGTCAATGATTTTCAAACTAAGGTTCATATTAAAAAATGCAATCCCTACTTAACCAGCTTCGTTGCCGTCAACGGAATTTCTCCCTCTGAAGATACAGCCACCCCTGTCATTTTTGAAGCATCCTGCATCTTCATTTTAACGTTAACGGTTTCACCTTCGATGTATAAGGAAAACAGCAATGAGTCATTAACAACTTTAATATTCTGACCAGTAATCTTATATTCACTCCCCGTCAGTGATATCACTGCACTATATTTCTGATCGGCAATGCCAATTGTAATTTTACCTGTTGTATATTCTTCGGGAGCATAAGGGGCTTCATATTTCCATTCTCCTGCAGGATTTAATCCTGTCTTTGTGGTTTGAGCGTTGGCAAATGAAATGCTGAGTATTATCAACAGAGAAAGTAAAAAAAGTTTTTTCATAATTAAAAATTTTATTTGACTTAATAACAATACATAACTTTTGAAAAATAAGATCCAAAAGAAAATTAATTTCTGCTCATAAAAATAACCATATTTCCCATTCCGTCTAACATCATCGAAAAATTGTTTATCCTGATAGATATTAAGATATATACAACGGTTAACACGTAAATATTATCAATTTATTGTAATCCTTTGTGTTACTTTGTGAAGGATTTGAATTATGAAAGTTAACGTATATTTAGCGGCTTGTTTATACATTTTTAACATTTTGATAAACAGCCGGATTTAAAGAAAATTTAAATAAACTGATCTATGACGGATCTTCAGGAATATTTCAACAGGTTTCGTGAGAAAATTACAGGTATCGATGCGGAGATTGAAACACCTTATGGTCTGAAGAAACTCGTTTATGCCGACTGGATAGCGAGCGGAAGGTTTTATGATCCGATTGAAAAAAGGATCATGAATGATATCGGCCCTCTTATCGGGAATACACATTCGGAATCATCAGCCACCGGGGTGGCCATGACCAATGCTTATCATTATGCCCGGAAAGCTGTAAAAAAGCATGTCGGTGCCGGGGAGGATGATCTGATTTTATTCACCGGGACCGGAATGACCTCCGCAATTGCAAAATTACAAAGGATCCTCGGGTTGAAAGTTCCGGAACAGGCAATGAAATATTGTGCCTTCACCTCGGGTAAATACCACACATGCAAGGATATACCCAATAAGAACAGGCCGGTTATATTCCTTACACATACAGAACACCATTCAAATCACACATCATGGTTCGAGACACTGGCTGATATTGTTGTCCTTCAGCCAAAAGCCAGTCTGACCGTAGATCCTGAAGAGCTTCGGAAAGAGATAGTCAGATATAAGGACCGGCCACTTCTCATAGGTTCTTTTTCGGCATGTTCGAATGTTACGGGTTATTTTCCCCCATACCATGAACTTGCAGAGATCATGCATGAAAACGGGGGATATTGTTTTGTCGATTTTGCGGCATCGGCTCCATACGTGGAGATCAACATGCATCCCGGAAACAAACTTCAGCAGCTTGACGCAATTTTCTTCTCACCTCATAAATTTCTCGGCGGACCGGGAAGTGCAGGTGTCCTGGTATTTAATAAAGAACTTTATAAAAACCAGATCCCTGATGCTCCCGGAGGCGGAACAGTAAAATGGACAAACAGGTGGGGTGGTTACAGCTATATAAGCGATATTGAAGTAAAAGAAGACGGTGGAACTCCCGGATTTATTCAGGGCATAAAGGCTGCAATGGCGATCAGACTGAAAGAAGAGATGGGGATAAAGAATATCCACGACAGGGAACAGGAACTTATAAGATCAACTTTCAGTGAATTAAAAAAAATAAAAGGAATCCACATACTTGCAGAGAATATCACCGACAGGCTGGGAGTCTTTTCATTTTATGCCGACAGCATCCACCATAATCTTTTTACAAAACTTCTCAATGACAGGTATGGCATCCAGGTAAGAGGAGGTTGCTCATGTGCCGGCACATACGGACATTTCCTTCTTAATGTGGGTTTCAGTCTTTCAAAAGAAATAACCGAAAGAATAGATGCAGGAGATCTTTCCCTCAAACCTGGCTGGATAAGATTATCACTTCACCCGACAATGACAGATGAGGAGCTTTGCTTTATTATAAATGCCATTAAGGAAATAGCAAGACATGCTTCTGAATGGGAAAAGGATTATTTATATGATATCCATACAAATGAATTTTACCACAGGATTTTCCGCGAAAAAGACAGTACGTGTTACTCCCACTGGTTCGAATTTGACTGATCTTATTTCTCAAAACCACACATCTGTGATCCTGAAAGGCACATTCAGTGAATAACTCCTTAATCAGATCGTCAGTATCTTATATCCCAGGAGACTCACCAGCTGTTTACCCGGCCGGAAAATCTTATATGCCACAGACCATACTTTTGACAGATAAAAATCCTGCTTCTGCCGGATAAGAAGGATCATTTCATCCATTTCTGACGAGACTGAAATTTGTGAATTTCCGTAATCAAGTGAATTAATAAGCTGAACCAGATCATTGTATTTTCCAAGATTCTGTGTCAGTACATCAATTTTCTTCTCCAGAGCCTTTATAACTGACGGGTTAAGAGGACGGAAGAACCACAGCTGGTAAAGAAAATCTTTGGCCCGCTTCCTGAATTCATGCAGATCCGATGATTTAAGAGTATTCCTCGAGATAAGGAACCTGCCGGCAGTTATTTTATATGAACTTTCTAGCTCTTTCAGCAGGATGACGGGATCTATGTCATTCATCGTCCTGAAACGGATCCTGTACGATGATTTTGAGAGCAATTCACTGATAGTCTCAAGCTCATTCCTCAGATCACCGTGGAATTCCTCTGCCGGACCGTTTTTTAAAAGAAATGATTCTATTACCGGATTACTTTTAAGTGCAGAAATAATGCCGGGATGTTCTTTTTTCATTTCCTTAAGGATCTTTCTATGGACTGAGGTATCTCTCCACGAACACATTATTCTGCCAACTTCCCTGAAAGCACCATACTCTTTCTTAAAAAAATCATTATCTGTAATACCGGCAATGAGTCTCATAACAGCCCTCGATTTCTTCATCAGCACCCGAACATCATGGATAGCCCTATCATCGGGAGTGATGGAGGGATCAAGCATGGCCAGGGCTTCCCTTATATATCCCGATAATGCGGGCTTTATTTCTTTAAGTTTAATGTAATCCTGTTCCATTCAATCTGCCTGCTGTAATCAAAACTGAATCAAGTGGTATGAACCCCGGAGCAAGCTCCGGACTCAAAGAACGGTGCAAGCACCGGGGAATAAAACCTAACCTTCGCATCCGCCGAAGCTTTACGTGAAGACGGATTAAAGTTAATAATTTAATGCCAAACATCAGGAATTGCACTGATGATAATGATCAAATTGAATTAATTCCACCCTGTCTGTCACAAAAAATATTAATTTTACCATAACACATTAATAATTATTAACTACCGGCAAGTTGAGCTAATTAAACTAAATTTGCACGAAATGATTCCGAATAATTTCAGCATTCATAACAGGATATGAAAAAACTAATCTTCATCCGGCACGGAAGAGCCGAGGATCAGGTAGCAGGGATCTCTGATTTTGAAAGATCGCTGACAGTAAAAGGGAAAGTGATATCCCGGGAAATGGCCTGCAGGTTTAAAGAAAAAGAGAATAAACACGGACTATTATTCATCACCAGTCCCGCTTTCAGAGCTCTCGAAACAGCTTATATTTTCGCCGGAGAATTTGGCATCAAACCCGAGGAAATCCAGATTGACAGTAACCTCTATTTCAGAGCCGATATAAAACATCTGATTACCATACTAAACAAAACTGACAAAGAGATTGAAACAATTGCTCTTTTTGGACACAATCCATCGATCACCGAATTGCCTGACAGATTATGCCGTGACGGTTGTGAATTTTTAACAAAAACCAGTATTGTCTGCATTTCATTCCCCGTAAGCAAATGGTCGGAGCTTAAAACCGATTCAGGCAAACAGGAATATTTTCTTAAACCTGTAAAAAAAAATGAGCAAGATCTATATACCTAAGGAGATCAGTTGGCTCTCTTTCAATGAGCGTGTACTTCAGGAAGCTGAGAATAAAAATGTTCCGCTGCTTGAGCGATTTAAATTTCTGGGTATTTACAGCAATAACCTTGATGAATATTTCAGGGTAAGGGTGGCAACCCTGAAAAAGCTTTCTCAGCTTGGTCCGAAATCGAAGGATATCCTTGGATATAATCCTAAAGCTACTCTTAAAAAGATTCAGGAAATTGTTCTTGAACAGAACACAAGATTTGAGAAGATATATATTTCTCTTATTCAGGAACTTGCAAATCAGAATATACATATAGTCAATGAAAAAGAGCTGAACCATGATCAAGCGGAATTTGTCAGGAAGTACTTTATTACCGAAGTCAGGACAAGGCTGATGCCGTTCCTAATTGAAAAGGATTCGGAACTCCCAAATCTGACCGATGATGGAATCTATCTGGCAATTCATTTATACCATACAAAAAGTGCAAAGAAAAGATTTGCACTTATGGAAATACCGACGAACGTACTTCCAAGATTTATTGTACTTCCCGAAAAGGGTGATGACAAGTATATAATCTATCTTGATGATATTATCAGATATGGATTAAGGGATATCTTTTTCATATTTGATTTTGATGAATTTTCAGCATACACGATTAAGCTTACAAAGGATGCAGAACTGGAAATTGCCGATGATATCTCGGAAAGCTATATCGATAAACTTTCAAAAAGCGTCCATCAGCGTAAATGGGGTACACCTGTAAGATTTATTCACGACCGTAAAATTCCTGAGGATCTGCTGAAAATACTAGTAAAAAAACTGAAGCTGGGCCCTGATGATGTTATCATTCCCGCTGACAGATATCATAATTTCAAGGATTTCATGCAATTCCCCAACATGGGAAAAAAGAAATTCTATTTTGAATCTGTTATTCCGGTTCAGCATAAGGATATCCAGCAGGGAAAAAGTATCCTGTCGGCTATGAAAAAGAAGGATATCATGCTTTATTTCCCGTTTCACCCTTTCGATTACCTTATAGATCTGCTCAGGGAGGCTTCCATTGATCCTTTCGTAACATCAATCCAGATAACACTCTACCGGCTTGCACGGAATTCCAGCGTTATCAATGCACTTCTCAATGCCGTAAGGAACGGAAAGAATGTAACAACAGTTGTCGAACTTCAGGCCCGGTTTGATGAGGAGGCAAATATCCTCTGGGGAAAGAAACTGATGGATGAGGGGGTTAAGGTCATCTACGGAGTACCCGGACTGAAAGTTCATGCAAAACTTCTCCTGATAACAAGAGTAAGGGATGATGTAATGAAACGTTATGCTGCAATAGGCACCGGCAATTTCAACGAGGATACCGCAAGGATCTATTGCGACCATCTTCTGCTTACAACAAACCTTAAGATCACAAATGAAGTCTTTAAAGTCTTCAATTTCTTTAACATTAATTATAAAAAGGATAATTATTATCATCTGGTCCTTTCACCGTTCTCATTGAGAAACAAGATCATCCTTCTGATCGAGAATGAAATTAAAAATGCCAAAGCAGGAAAGAAAGCCTATATTCACCTTAAACTGAACAACCTGACCGACAGCGAGATAATAAAGTACCTGTATGAGGCCAGTGCTGCCGGAGTCAGTATCAGGCTGATAGTCAGAGGTATGATATCTCTTGTGCCCGGATTAAAAGATATCAGTGAAAACATAAAAGTAAGGGGCATTGTTGACAGATTCCTGGAGCACAGCAGATTCATGATATTCTGCAATAATGGCAGTGAAGAGTGTTTCATAACTTCAGCAGACCTGATGCCCCGGAACATCGACCGCCGGATTGAAGTAACATGCCCTGTCTTTGATAAAAATATTATTTGTGAGCTTAAGAAGATCTTCCAGATCCAGTGGAATGATAATGTAAAAGCCCGGATTATAGATGCCGGCCTTTCCAACAAATTCGTGAATTCGGGAAAGGACTCCGTCCAGTCGCAGGTAGAAGTTTACCATTACCTTAAGGAGATCCACTCAAAATAGGAAGTGACAGTTAAAATGAATCCCGTTTCACTTATCATTGGGACAATTATTATTATTGTTTTTTCATGGTTCTATTCTGTTAAGGCCGGAAGGTATCATGGCATTCCAAGATTCTTTTCCTTTGAAAGTATCTTTATCCTTCTCCTTCTCAATTACAGGGTCTGGTTCAGGGATCCTTTCACCTGGCATCAGGTAATCTCCTGGATTTTTCTTTTTGCTTCAATATATCCCGTGATTGCCGGATGGCTCACTCTGCAACAGATGGGCAAAGCAGAAGGCAGTTTTGAAAATACGACAGTTCTTGTCAGGTCGGGTATTTACAAATATATAAGACACCCTCTTTATTGTTCGCTTCTTCTTCTGGGAACCGGAATTATGTTCAAGGAACCGGGTATTTTACAAATAATCTTTGGTATTATAAATGCTGCAGCCGTTTATTTTACAGGAAAGATCGAAGAGAAGGAGATGAAGTCCAAATTCGGGCACCAGTATACCAATTATATGAATGTTACAAAGATGTTCATTCCTTTTCTGTTCTGAAAAAGCATCAGTCAGATGAAAAGATTAATTTTGCTGAAACAATAAATCAATTAACGTGAATAAGAAATCCACCGGAATGAAGATCGGCATCCTCACCGCAGGCGGTGATTGTCCTGGTATTAATGCTGCAATACGCGGGGTAGGGAAAACCGCAATTGTAAAATACGGAATGAAGCTGATAGGAATAAGCGACGGATTTACCGGCCTGATAACCAAGGAATACACCGAGCTTACCGAGAAGGACCTTTCGGGGATACTGACATTGGGCGGCACAATTTTAGGGACTTCAAGGGAAAAGCCTTTCAAAGGATCAGGTAAAAACAGCAAGGAAATCAAAAAACCTGCTCTCATAAAAGAACATTATGAACAGATGGGTCTTGATTGTATCGTTTGTATCGGAGGTAACGGCACACTCAAAACCGCGAATCTCCTGTCCAGGGAGGGATTGAATGTAGTTGGCATACCTAAGACAATCGACAATGATGTATGGGGAACCGATATTACATTCGGTTTCGATTCGGCAGTCAATATAGCTGTTGAAGCAATTGACAGGCTTCATTCAACAGCTAATTCCCATAAAAGGATCATGATTATTGAAGTGATGGGTCATAATGCCGGCTGGATTGCTCTTTATTCAGGTATAGCGGGAGGTGGTGATGTTATCCTGATCCCGGAAATACCATATAAAGAAGAGAAGATTGCAGAATATCTGCTTCAAAGGGTTGAAGATAATAAACCTTATTCCATCGTTGTTGTTGCCGAAGGTGTTAAAAATCCGGGTAAAGAAAAATCCGTTGCCCAATACCTAAGTGGAAGAATAACCGAAATGACTGGACTTGAAACAAGAGAGACGGTACTGGGTTATATACAGCGTGGAGGCACACCCTCCCCGATGGACCGGGTACTTGCGACAGAGTATGGTACAGCAGCTGCGGACATGATCGCTGAGAGAAATTTTGGCAAAATGGTAGCCCTGAAAAATAATGAGATCATTTCCGTTCCCCTCGAAGATGTGGCAGGAAAATTAAAACTGGTTGAACCGGATAATCCATTGGTCCTTCAGACAAAAAATATGGGTACAAGCTTTGGCGAATGATTGCTACTTCAGCCTATAACGTTCATAAAGAACATAATATAACTAACAACAATAAAAAGCTGATAAAAATCACTTTCTTTTAAAATTATCTTAAAATAGATTTTTTTTGCAGAAAAACAAGCAATTATGAATCGTCGTGACCTTATCCGCAAAGTTGTACTTGGCTCAACAGCCATGGCAGTATTACCATCCGCAATAACGGGATGTTCAGAGAAGGATGATAATGATGATGGGAACGGAGGAGGAAAACCTTCTGAAAAACTTACGCTGGATCTTACAAACCAGACCTATGCAGCACTCAATTCTGCTGGAGGTTTTGTAATCATTGCAGCAAAAGAGATCATCGTCGTCAATACCGGAAACAACGTGTTTATAGCCTTGAGCAGTAAATGTACACACGATGGATGTTCAGTTACTTATAATGCTGCAAATAAAAACTTCCCATGCCCCTGCCACCAGTCGC
Organism: Bacteroidales bacterium; assembly: GCA_003501665.1. Taxonomy (GTDB): domain Bacteria; phylum Bacteroidota; class Bacteroidia; order Bacteroidales; family VadinHA17; genus LD21. The sequence continues at coordinate 22,097 of DNOQ01000287.1, forward strand.
TCTTCGCTTCAACCGGTGCCGTTATTAATGGCCCGGCTGCAACTGCTCTGAAATCTTATACCATAACCAAAGCAGGAAATATTCTTACCATTACACTTTAGCACTGGTAAACATATTATCTTTGTCCTTTAAGACCGACCGTATTTTACAAAATACGGTATGGTCGTGAAAGTCTTTTATTACATTTAGTGATTACTTTAGTGTTTACTTTGTGTTTAAATAAAGGATTGTACTATAATTCACACGAAAATAAAATGACTATATTGTTGTAAATTAAATGGTTCGTATGGAACCTTCATGATTGTCAATTATTTTTGTGCTTTTTTGTGCTTTTGAAACATGAAGGTTTCAGATGATTATATTAATAACGTGAAGAGACAATTAAATCTGGTTGTATTTTGTACTATACTTCTGATACCCACGGTTTCCTCCTCTATTTATGCCCAGATGCTGCATGACACAGTTGCCGTAAGGAGGATAAAAGAAGGCGTCGATTATATGTATAACCTGGAATTTGACAAAGCTGAAAAAATATTTTCCGCAGTCGAAAAGCTTTACCCCGGACATCCTGTATATTATCTCCTTAAAGGAATATATTCCTACTGGGAAAAATATCCTATGTTGCCAACATCGGAGGCCCGCGAAAGCTTTGAAAATGATCTGAGAAAATGCATTGAACTTTGTTCCGATGAATCCTATTCTGAAAAATATGAAGCTGAGAGTCTTCTTACAAATGTTTGTGCAAGAGGACTGTTATTATTGTTTTATAATGATAATGATCTCATCATTAAAGTAATACCTCTGGCGACAGGAACTTACAAGTACATCAGGAGGTCATTTGATTTTGTTTCTTCTTTTGCAGATTTCTACTATATGACCGGTATTTACAATTATTACCGGGAAGCCTATCCCAGAATGAATCCAATATATAAGCCCATTGCATCTCTCTTCCCTCCCGGAGATATTGTAAGGGGATTAAGTGAACTTGGAAAAGCAGCGGAATTATCAATATTTCTTAAGGCAGAATCATATGCTTTATTGTCATATATCTATACAGGTTTTGAAAATGATTTTATTAAGGCAATGTTGTATAGCAGGATACTTGTCGATAAGTATCCGGCAAATCCTTACTTCAAGGCTCTTCACATTAAGAACCTGATGATTATAAAGGAGTATGGCCAGGCCGAAAACCTTATAAAATCTTACAGGTATAAGTCAGGTAATAAATTCCTTGATGCTCAGATTTTAATATTCAACGGAATTCTGCAGGAGAAAAAGTACAGTAATTATTCCCTTGCTGAGAAATATTATGAAGACGGGATTAACGCAATAACATTCGCAGGCGATTTCGGGGATGAATTTACAGGTTATGCTTACCTGGGATTAAGCCGGATTTGTGATATTAAGGGAGATAAGACCGGCAAGAAAGCTTACCGTAAAAAAGGAATTGATCTTCTTGACTTCAAGAAAATCACATTCGATTAATAAATCATTATTGCACTGCTCCTACGTATTAAAGTACGTTTTATTTTTTCTCATTCAACCATTTTATGACCTTTTCGGAGCCGGGTTTTTCTTTTGAATAAAGCACATCAACAAGATTTCCCTCCTCATCAATAAGGTATTTCTGGAAATTCCATTTTATATCCGAATCCAAGACCCCGTTTTTTTCTTTTGATGTAAGCCACTGGTAAAGAGGGTGTATATCCCTTCCCCTTACCGATATCTTTTCCATCATTGGAAAGGTTACATTAAAGTTCTCAGTGCAAAATTGTCTTATTTCGGGCGCGGTTCGCGGTTCCTGGTTACCGAAGTTATTTGCAGGAAATCCAATTATAACAAGCTTATGGTAATATTGTTCATATAGTTCCTGAAGATCCTTATACTGGGGCGTGTATCCGCACTTTGAAGCAGTATTTACCACCATCACTTTTTTACCTTTAAGCGAAGCCAGGTCAAAATCGTTACCTTCGAGGGTTTTAACCTTAAAGCTGTAAAATTCCTCCTGCTGGGAAAACAATGTTAAAGGAATAACCGATAGGATAATAAGTGTCAATAATTTAAGCATTTTCATTTCTCTTACTGGGTTTGAAGTAATAAACTATAAACCGGATAAAAGTATAAATAATTATCATGGTTATTACGGTTATCCGGCCTGTGGTATTTTGTTGCCGAAAATTACGAATTTTTATTGAAATTAACCGCAATTGAATCTGTCTGCTCTCACAGGCCGAACCTCTTTACCACAAACTGCCTGATAAAGCTGACCGTTTCGTCTATTCTCAGAACGGATGTATTTATGCACAGGTGATACGTCTCCGCAGAACTCCACGATTTACCGCTGAAATAGTTATAATATGAACTTCGCTGTTTATCAGTTTTTTCGATCAGATCCCGTGCATCTTTTTCAGGGATCTTATGTATTTCCATAACTCTTTTTATCCGGTCATTCAGATCGGCACTCAGGAAGATGCTGAGAAGACGCGGATAATCCTTCAGTATATAATCGGCACATCGTCCGACAAAAAGGCAGGATCTTTTAGCGGCAAGAGAACGAATGACATCGCTTTGGATTTTGAACAAAGTCTCATCACTTAAATAATAACCTGAATAGAGTTCCTGTGTCTGTGGGCTATGCATACCGAACAATCCCCAGAAGAGGCTGAAACGTTTCTTTTCATCGGCTTTTTCAAAGAATCTTTCATTAAGACCACTCTCTTTTGAAGCGATCCTTATAAGCTCCTTATCATAAAAGGCAATGTTAAGCAATTCAGCAAGTTTACGCCCGGCTTCTCTTCCGCCGCTTCCAAGCTGCCGTCCTATTGTAATTACGTACTTATCTTTCATCAGCAAAAACCTGTAAAATGTTAATTCTAATTTCCGGTATTGAACTTACGATATTGTTTTATAAGCAAATACAAGGCCACCATGCTGGCCATAAAATCAGATGCAGGCATACTGTACCATACACCATTTACACCATATATCCGTGGAAGAATCAAAAGGAAAGGCAGCAGAAAAATCACCTGCCGTGAGAGGGACATAAAAATTGCTTTTCCAGGCATACCGATACTTTGAAAAAAATTGGAAGTAACCATCTGAAAACCAACAATAGGAAAAACGCTGAAAACTATTCTCATTCCAGGCACAACAATATCTATCAATTCTTTTTCCCTTGTAAATACAGAAGCTACTGCACGTGGAAATAATTCACCTGTGATAAATCCCGCCATAACAACCGACGTTGCAAGGAAGATAGTCAGTCTCAGGACACTATTAACCCGGTCATATTGTTTTGCTCCGTAATTATAACCTGCAATAGGCTGCATTCCCTGATTTAGTCCCATGATGATCATTATAAAAAGGAATGCCGTCCGGTTAATTATTCCGTAAGCTCCCACAGCCAGGTCAC
>DNOQ01000090.1 GCA_003501665.1 Bacteroidales bacterium
CTAAGAATAGGTAGTACTTTCATATTCCTTAGTATAAGCCAGAAGGAACTAATGGAGACTTATGAAGTTTTGAGTTTTTAAATATATATAGAATTCTGAATCAGGTCGGGGTTTAGAAACTATATTTGAGTTTAAACATTAGCATATCATAGTCGTTCAGTTTTCCGAACAAATTGTCTCCTTTACCGTTAAAAATTGCGGCAGATAAGGCTATTTCAGCATTATCAGTAGCTTTGTAAGCAATTTCGGGTATGTAAACAATAGCATAATTATCTTTTATTTCGTTCCAGTCAGAAACAATGAAACCTCCACCGATGGGCGCAATTTTTAGCTTTTCATTGAAAAATTTCTTTTCATATCTTAAAAAGAAATAGTCATTCAGGTTTCCCTTACCTCTTTCGTTAATAAATCCATGCATATACTGTAAATTAATATAAGAACCATCAGCGAAATTATAATCTCCACCTATTATAAATTTTATATAAGGTTTTGAAGAGTCTAAGAGCAGGGAATCCTTGGTTACAGGGACAGGCGACATCGGATAAAATGCAGATAAATCATTAGTCATTATCACATCATTCTCAGGAAGAAATGCAGCAGCTTCTGCCCAAAATCCAATGCCGACAATGCTTGTTGACAAATCAACTCCAAAAATATGGGTTCTTGAAAATGAAAGTTGAGAGTTTATATTTGTACCTCCCATTGCATCAACAGGGATAAAAGTGTTTCTCGTTGCGAATGGCAATCCATCGTATCCCCAGACATAGCTCATGGAAAAATCAACTCCTTTTGCAAAACCTTTAAACTTTAACCCTGCAGTTGAACTTGCAACTAAGTTATATCCTGGCATAAGTAAAGTATCTGAAAATTCATTTAAAACCATGCCTTGTGGTAATTCCAAATCAGGTGTCAGCGCGTTTGCAAAAACACCAATGGGCATGTTTGCAGGTTGGAAAATAGGGATATATACTCCCTGCAAGGAGAAATCACTGTTAAAATAATAATTAAGGCTTAAAGCATCTGAACCACGATGACGACCGAAATCCAATACATCTTCAAGGTCATATGGATTAAGATTGTCAGTCGGATTTAGCTTATCAGCAGTACCCCATGTAATTCGCTGACGACCAATTTTTACATCCAAATTCTTGGTAAGGAATCCAAACAATTGAACATATGCTTCCCTAATTTCCAAATTATAGGGGTCAACAATACCTTTGTTGTATAGATCACCAGATGAAGTAATATTTGGTAACCCTATATTTCGTAACCATACCTCACTATAAAATTTTGAACTATTGGTGATTTTTTTATCTAAATTCACAGTAAGACGATTCTCATTCCATGCCCAATCTTTTTTATCATTGAGCAGGAATCGTTCATCAGTTAGTAATTCACCTGATATTTTCAGTCTGCTTTCATCCTGCTCTTGTGTCGTAACACCATTCTCTTGTGCTTTAACTTGACTGACAGTCACCATTAGCACAATCATTATTGAAAATAAAATTATTCGCTTCATACATTAAAAATTATTTCATCAGTATATAATTTTTAATTTAATGGTCTGATGGAACCCACATGCCTGAATATTATATACATACGTGTTTGTGTATTTGATACATGTGGGTTTCATATATTCTAAAATTGCTTCATTTGCAGCAACCTCCCCTAATTTTATCAGCTCTTCTGCTTTATGAAAGTCGAAAGTATCTGATGAATCATAGGGGATATTAATTAATATGTCCGGTTTGAATTTTTCAATATTTTGCTTTGAAATTTTATGGACCATTGCAGAAGTTGTAGCTGTTAACAGTGAATAATACCCTAAACTTCTTTTATCTCCGGAAATAGCTAATTTGGATATGACTTTTATTAAGCCATTAAGTTTGGCTGGAATATGGTTCTCATTTATCAGACCTGCTTTTCCCAATTCAACTTGTTTATCCCCGTATAAATTCACAACAACAAGAATATCATCATCTTTACGTACCACATGCTCTATTGGAATTGGATTTAAAACCGCCCCGTCAACCAATATTGTTTCCTTATATTTTACAGGAGTAAGAATGGTCGGAATTGCTATTGATGCTCTGATTGCTTCATAAAAACTACCTGAATTAAAAACGACTTCCTTCTCATTTATTATATCAGTTGCAACTGCAACAAAAGAGACATTCATTTCTTCAATGTTCACGTCAGGAATAAATGTTTTCATTTTATCAAATGCTTTCACCCCTTTTAATAATCCATAGGTTGAAAAGGTGAAATCCATTAACCTCCAAATTGTTTTTCGGTCTAATGTTTTTACCCAAACTGTAAATTCTGGCAATTTACCCATTGCGTAAAGTCCACCAATGACAGAACCTATGGAAGAACCTGATACTGATGTTATTTGGAAACCCTGTTTTTCCAGTTCGTTAATCACACCAATCTGGGCAAGTCCTTTTGACCCTCCGCTTGATAATACTAATGCAACGGGTTTCTTCATATTTTAATTTTCTGAAGAAAGGGAAAAATTCTGATGAATTTTGCCTGTAACGCTATTATACATCTGATTAATTTGCTTTATTACAGTAACATAATCATTAAGTTCGTATATGATGCCTTTGACTTCCATTTCTTTTTTCTGGTAGTCCAGAGATGTAACCACAATAGGCACATTAGCCTTCTTTGCCATATAGTAAAATCCTTTATTCCAATTTGTTACCCTATTAATCGACCCTTCGGGAGAAATTACGACATGTAATTCATCATTTTCATTTAAAATCTTTACAACCCTATAAATCGCATTTTCATTTTTGACCCCTCTAACTGCCATTGAGCCAAATTTTTTCATAACAATATTCATGGGGAAAAAGAAAAGTTCCTTTTTCGAAAGGAATAAGTATTTGACACCCATTTGAGCGATACCTAATTTCCCATAGAGGGCATCAATATGCGCTGTATGAGGTGCAAATATTGTGATTGACTTTTTTACATCAGGGAATTCACCTTTGATTTTCCAACCTAATACATTCGTAAGAATATATCCTGATACTGTTCTCATGGTTGGTGGTATTATCTTATAAGTATATTTATTGNNATCATCTGTTAAACCCGTGTCATATCTGACGTCTGACATTTGCATTTTTGTTTTATGATTTTTCTTAAAGTCAGTCATTTCAATTTCCTGGGCATTCCAGTAGTTTCCTACCTTACTGAACACATATTTTGCTGACTTAATTTTTGTATTTCCTTTATCATAATAGTCCATCGTCTCAGGGTAAAAGTTTGTTTTATTGATGGTTACAACTATTTTGGAATAATCAGTTTGAGCCTTTGGTGTCAGTTCCAGCGTAAATACATTTGTACCTGCTTCAATTAATTTAGGTGTGTATTTTGCTGAATAAGGTTTTGACTCCATATCATCATAAGAGAAATCTGTACCTGCAAAATTCTGATTCTTTGCACTGGTGGCAATTCTTCTTTCCTTTCCAAAGGCAGGCAAATACAAATACATGACATCATTTGGTAGAGATAATACTGATATACCCGCCTGTGACGCCGGTGCTGTAAATCGAAACATTCTTTTATCGTTTCCTTTCTGTTGGATTGTCGCCTCTCTGATTTCTTCTTTTCCACTCTTATCAATAAGAACAATCATATTTTTACCAGTTAAATCTTTCGGTGAGTACATTACATCATCCATTCTTTTTAGAATTGAAGAAGCATCCTGTGCATTGACTGAATATATACTACATGCCAGAACAGTAATGGTTACTACCGCTGAATAAATTAATGCTTTCATATTTTAATTTTTATTAGTGAATAAATTAATTGGCAATGATTTTACGTTTCCTGTTTACCAAAATCAGTATTACAGGCAAAAGTGTCAATGAGCCAAGACCTGAACCAATCATGCTTATTGCCACGAGCAAACCGAAATTCTGTAATGGGACTAACTGAGAAAATAGTAATACCAGGAATCCTGCTGCTACTGATGTAACATTAATTATTATAGCCTTGCCGCTTGTCATCAATGTTCTTTCAATAGCCTTTTCAGTATCACCATTTTCTTCAAGGTGTGAATTAAATCCTGAAATAAAATGTATCGAATAATCGATGCCTATTCCTAATGCAATACTACCAACAAGGACAGTAGCAATGTCAAGAGGAATTCCCGCGTATCCCATAAACCCGAATAAGATTAATATTGTTGCAATTATGGGAATGGTCGCATAGACTCCCTTTGAAAAGGAACGGAAGATTAATCCCACAATCAGAACTACCAGAACTAAGGCTATCATAAGGCTGCTGTACTGACTTTTAATCAGGCTGTCATTTAGTCTGACATAAACAGAAGGCATTCCTGTTAATTCTATTTTGCAATTCTCATTTGAGTTTTCCTCAATGAACAGTTGCATTTTTTTTGTAAACATTTCTATTTCTTTGTTTTCAACCGAGGCAAATTTTGACTGGATAATTCCTCTTGTCAAATCTTCAGAAACGAGCTGAGTCATAACATCCTGCCCATCAAGAAGAAACCATAACTGCTCGATTTTAGACCGGTCATCAGGTATTTTTTTCCCTTCCAGCATGGCGTCATTCATTTGCTCTATCAAGTCGCCAACTGATTGTGTTATGCTGATATTCGGGTCAAGTTTCATAAATTGTTCGGTTTTTATCATAAGGTTTAAAACCTCCGGACTTTGCACGTCACCGTCAAAAACAACAAAAACAGGAAATGAACCCCCAAATTTTTTCTGCATCAAATCCTCTGAAACTCTTGTTGGATTATCCTTCTTGAAATAATCAGCCATGTTTGTGCTTGTTTTAATAAGGAACAAGCCGACAATACTTATAACCAGAAAAGTACCCCAAATTGAAAATATATATTTGGGGTGTTTAAGAAGCAGATTAGAAAGAGGTAATAGGATAAAATGAGATAAAATGGTTTTCTTTTCTGGTAAATTTTCTGCCACTTTGCTTTCATTTTTTGAAAATACGGAAGAAAGAGCCGGAACAAAAAATATTGCAAGAATAAGGGATACAATCACTCCTATTGCCGTAAAAATACCAAAATCCTTAATCATTGTCAGGTAAGCACCAAGAACAAATGACACAAATCCTACGGCAGTTGTTAACGCTGCAAGAATTACAGGAATGATTACATAGCCCAGTGCCTTTATTATAGTTTGATTGAAATCACCTGTTCTGAATAGATTAAAGCTGTTTATTACATGAATCGTGTAAGCACTGCCTACTGCAAGCAGTATAACAGGTACAATATTTAAGATAATAGTAAGTTCATGACCTGTAGTAACAATAATTCCTACAGTCCATATAATGGTAATCCCGGCAGTAAGGAGTGGCATTAGTACGCCTCTGAGAGACCTGAAACTTATAAATAAAATCAGTGCAATAACTATGAAAACTATCGGTAAAAGCCATACTATATCTGATACTATTAAATCAGAAACATCATTTATCATAAATGGCAGTCCGCCAAAATAGACTGTTTCAGGTAAATCAAGTGCCGCAACCTTGTTCTTGATTTCATTGGCAACTGCCTGTTTATCAGCATCAGGAATTAAAGTGAACATTATAACCGTTGCTGTTCCATCCTCTGATACGATTGCCCCTTTATACATCTCTTTTGAGTATACATAGGTTTTCAGACTGTCTAACCGGGACTGCTCAAACGGAAGGTTATACTCGTCAACAAGTTTCCCGATTTCAATTCCTTCTTCAGTGCTTCTGATATCAAGGATGTTGGTAAGGCTTGTGACAGTAGAAACACCATGAGTAATTTTCAGGCTGTCTGTAATTTGTTTGACATGCTGTAGCAAATCAGCTTTAAAAATATTGTCTGATTCAAGGACTATCATGCCCATGTCATTACCACCAAACTGGCTGCCAATATTTTTAAACATCAAGGCAGCCGGATCATCGTCCGGTAATGAACTGATTATATCAGAATTTATGCTTATAAATCTGGTCTGAAGACCAAAGAAAATTGTTATACCAATTACACTTAACTGCTTATGCCCTTTAAACATGTCATATTTGTTAGTAGTTGAAAATCAGCAATATATAAACTAAGTGAATTTACAAATAATAGGCTAACTATCAATGCTTTAATCAATATTAGCATGACCGAATAGCATAAGCAGTTACACTTATTATAATTAGCCATCTGTTTTTGAGGATTGTCTGTGCAAATCGTTCCATATATTAAATATTGACCAATATTGTTTTAAAGTCAGTTCAAAACTAAGAATAGATTTTTACTAAAAGTGTTTCTTGTTCAAATTTTAACAAAAAAATTGTGATTATTTTCTTTGTGTTCTTAAACTATTGACAATCATTGATGATAGTTCATCAATGGTACTCTCGTATTCTGAATATTTTTCCTGAAGAAATAATGGTATTTCAATCCCATTAATGACCATCATGAAAATATTAATGGTTGAATTTATATTTTTGAAATCAAGATAACCCTCTAACTTCCCCCTTTCAAGTATTATTGTCAATTGTACTCTTTCAAATTCAGTGAAATCTTCGCGAACATCTTTCACAAATAGATATTTATCGAAAAAATCAGCTTTAAGCGTTTCGTGATAGTTTACAGCTTTATGTAACAACTTTAGCCTTGTCAGAGTGTATTCTTTGAGTGTAATAAGGGAATCATTTTCGGCATCAACAATTTTCTTTAACTCTATTTTAACAACATTTAACTCCTGTTTTAATACTTCATTAAAAAGCTCTTCCTTCCCTTTAAAATAATAATATAACACCCCTTTGGCTTTATGGATATGCTTGGCAATCTCATCCATAGTAGTTTTATGAAACCCGAATTTTGAAAAGTATTTCGAAGCTGAATTTATAATCAGATTTCTTACGTTAATTTCCGACATTATATTTGACTAATTTGATTTACAGGTCAAATCTACAAGTTTTTTAATTGTATTCTCATTTAAGCGATTGGATGTTGACAAATAGAGTGCTTAATGTAATACTGGTGGTAATCATAATTCAATATTTATTTTTTCATTTCTGCGTGATACCCAATATTGGTTGCATGTTGGGGCAGGTAAATTACTTATTATTGGACATAAAAAATAATATATTACTCTAAAAATCAATAATTAAAGTGATTTATTAAGACATTTTAATTAAAATGTGTAATTAGTTACCGTCCGCCACCGACCTCAACTAAATCCCCGCAGACCGGATCACCGAAGGTAATCGCCACCTGCCACCAAACCCACGTATTCTCCCTAAAATTAAACGAAGGTTTTACAAAGCATATGAATTATCAAAGTTAAATTAAGAAAGATTTGTTGTTTATAATAACAATTTATACTTTTGTGGCTGAAAAGGTTTAAAAAATGAAAGCAATTTATACAAATTGGTGTTGGTGGTTAAGCAGATTTCACTTAATAATGTGAGACTACCAGCTATTTGTATATTTTTTAAATAAATATTAAAAACGGCCTGTCGGACTCACGACAGGCCGTTTTTAATTAATAAAACTTACAAAACTCATAACGATGAAAAGATTCGAGGTAAAAACCAAAACTGTCAGATTACTGGCTGATACTATTACTCCTGTCAGCATTTATCTTAAGATCAGAGATATATATCCAAACTCCCTGCTGCTTGAGAGTTCGGATTATCATGGTAATGAGAACAGTTATTCTTATATCTGCCTTAAACCCATTGCCTCTTTTGAAGCAGATAACGGATCGGTTACGGAGATATACCCCGATGGATCAGGAACGAAAACAGTTCTGAATGACAGGAGTACCTTTAATAAAAGGTTCTCAGCTTTCATTGAATCATTTGTTCTATCCGGTCAAAATGATGACATCCCCGTAAATGGATTATTCGGGTACATTTCTTATGATGCTGTGGAATACTTTGAAAAGATCAGATTCAATTCCGGGAATAAATATGAATATAAAATTCCTGATGTGAGGTATCATCTTTATAAATACATAATAGCAATCAACCACTACCAGAATATTCTCCAAATAATTGAGAACCAGATAAACGGCGAACCAGGTGAAATTGAAATGATAGAGACTCTCCTGAACAGCCGGAATTTTGCCATTTACCCGTTCCGTACCGTCGGCGATGAAAGTCAGAACATATCGGACGAACAATACAAGGCAATGGTTAACAAAGGGAGAGAACACTGTCTGAGAGGCGATGTATTTCAGGTAGTTCTTTCGCGGCAGTTTTCACAACGGTTCAAAGGTGATGAATTTAATGTTTACAGAGCATTACGTTCAATCAACCCTTCACCATATCTGTTTTATTTTGATTACGGGAGTTATAAAATTTTCGGATCATCGCCTGAGGCTCATCTTAAGATCATGAAAGGTAAAGCATATATTAATCCCATAGCCGGAACCTTCAGACGGACTGGTGATGATGAAAATGACAAAATGCTGGCAGAGCGGCTTTCATACGACCTTAAAGAGAATGCGGAGCACATCATGCTCGTCGATCTGGCGCGGAACGACCTGAGCAGGTACGGGAAAAATGTCAGGGTTGAAAGTTCCCGCGAGATTCAGTTCTATTCCCATGTAATTCACCTTGTTTCTTCTGTTTCGGGTGATCTTCGTGAAGGTTCATCCATGGCGGATATGATGAGCGCCACCTTTCCGGCGGGAACTCTTTCCGGCGCTCCAAAACATATGGCAATGCAGCTTATCGACAGATATGAAAACCAGAGACGCGGTTATTACGGAGGAGCAATAGGATTTATTGACCTGAGAGGATCTCTCAACCATGCTATCATGATACGGACTTTTCTGAGCAAAGGTAATATCCTCTATTACCAGGCAGGAGCAGGAATAGTTGCAGCATCGAATGAAAATAATGAACTGCAGGAAGTTAACAATAAACTGGGTGCACTGAAAAAAGCCATTGAAATGGCAGGAGGAATACGATGAAAATAATAGTGATCGACAATTATGATTCGTTTACCTATAACCTGGTACACGTTATCGAAAAGCTGACAGGGAAATATCCCGATGTGTACAGGAATGATGAAATTGCAATTGAAAAGATCGGCGAATACGATAAGATCCTTATCTCACCGGGACCAGGTATTCCGTCGGAGTCGGGTATCTGCCTTGATCTGATCAAAAAGTACTCCCCGACAAAAAGCATACTTGGTATCTGTCTCGGTCATCAGGCTATCTGTGAAGCCTTTGACGGCCGGATCCTCAATCTCAGTACAGTCTACCATGGCATAGCATCACCCGTAAAAATAAAGGCAGCCGACGATCCTTTGCTTAAAAATATCCCCCCGATAATTATGGCAGGCCGATATCACTCGTGGGTTGTATCAAAAAAACATCTGCCTGAATGCTTTAAGATAACCTGTGAAGACGAAAATGGGATTATCATGGGAATAAGTCACCGTAATTATGATGTAAGAGGCCTTCAGTTTCATCCGGAATCAGTTCTAACAGAATATGGAACTGAAATAATCAGGAACTGGATCGATTTGTAAGAATCACCAGAGAATTAATGGAGATCAAAAAAACAATTCAACTTTAAATCACAAATTAATACCATGAGAAATATTCTCAATCATCTCTTCAATCACAAGACACTTAACCGTCAGGAAGCGGAAGAAGTATTAATAAACATTGCCCGGAATACTTACTCCGAGTCTGAAATTGCGGCATTTATTACGGTCTATCTTATGAGAAGCATTACAGTGGATGAATTGTCAGGTTTTCGTGATGCCCTGATGAATTTGTGCATAAAGGTTGATTTTTCGGATTTTGACACTATAGATGTGTGCGGTACAGGAGGCGACGGTAAAGACACCTTCAATATTTCCACACTTTCCACATTTGTACTTGCCGGAGCAGGGATAAAAGTGGCCAAGCACGGAAATTATGCCGTAACCTCAGTCTGTGGTTCATCAAATATTCTCGAACATTTTGGATATAAATTCTCAACTGATGCAGATAAACTTAAAAGAGAAATAGATAAAGCATCCGTATGTTTTTTACACGCCCCGCTTTTTAATCCTGCCATGAAGAGTGTTGTCCCGATAAGAAGAGCTCTTAAAGTAAAGACCTTTTTTAATATGCTGGGTCCTATGGTCAATCCCTCGTCTCCCCGGAAACAAATGATAGGAGTCTATAGCCTGGAAATAGCCCGGCTCTATAATTATCTTTACCAGACATCAGATATTCAATATACCATCATTCACAGTCTGGACGGATATGATGAGGTTTCTCTTACCGACAGCTTTAAATATATATTTAACGGAGTGGAGCAGGTAATCACACCTGAAATGCTGAATTATAAAAGAATCCGCCCATCTGATCTCAAGGGCGGTAAAACCACAGATGATACTGCCGGGATTTTTCTAAACATTATGGAAGGAAAGGGCACAATCGCTCAGAATAATGTTGTTATCGCAAATACCCAGCTGGCTGTTAAATGCTACCACCCCTCAAAATCACTTGAAGAATGCAGGGTTATTGCTGAAGATTCCCTTTTTGGAGGGAGCGCACTCCGGTCATTTAAAATGCTTATAGAGATGCAATCATGACAATTCTTGAAGAAATAATTTCCGGTAAAAAGAAAGAAGTGGCTGAACGAAAAAGGCATACTTCTTTGGGATATCTTGAAAATAGCATGTTTTTTTCCAGAGAAACTTTGTCTCTCAGGCAATCCCTTAGAGATGAGGCTAAAACAGGGATCATTGCCGAATTTAAAAGAAAGTCACCTTCGAAAGGTGTGATCAATTCCCTGGCTGATGTCAGTCATATAACAACGGGATATGCACGTGAAGGAGCGTCAGGATTGTCAGTACTTACGGACAGTAAATTTTTCGGAGGCAGTATCGATGACCTGTTGATTGCCCGTAAATTCAATTCAATACCGGTATTGAGAAAAGAATTCATAATTGACGAATTTCAGGTGGTTGAGTCAAAGGCCTCCGGTGCAGACGCTATCCTGCTCCTTGCTGCTGTACTGGAAAAAGAAGAGATAAACAGGTTTGCCAGGCTGTCACACTCCCTGGGCATGGAGGTTATCCTGGAAGTACACTCAATGTCTGAACTTGAACTGATAAATGAGCAGATTGATATTATCGGTGTAAATAACCGTGACCTCAGGACGTTCAGTGTGGATATAAATGTATCAGTTAAAATCGCTGAGAAGATCCCTGAACAGTTCCTGAAAATCTCAGAGAGTGGAATATCATTGGCATCTGCAGTAAGTTATTTACGCCGGGTTGGGTATGACGGGTTCCTTATAGGAGAACATTTTATGAAGACGGAGGATCCGGTTTCGGCATTTTCATCTTTTATTAATGAAATTAAATCCGGCAATGTTAAAGATTAAGGTTTGCGGATTGACTGATCCCGGGAATGTGAAGGAAATTGCCGAAACGACGCCTGATTATATGGGGTTTATCTTTTATCCCGGTTCGTTGCGCTACATTGGTGACAAACCTGCTGATTCACTTTTCCGGTGTGTGCCTTCCCATATTAGGAAAACAGGCGTTTTTGTAAATGAAGAAATTGCGGTTGTTATTGATTCTGTAAAACTGTTCGGACTGGACCTGGTTCAATTGCATGGAAATGAACAGGCAAAATATTGTGAATATCTGAAGAATGAAGGATTGACCATCATCAAAGCCTTTGGAATAAATAATCTTTCCGGTTTTAAAATCCTTGAACCATACATGGATGTTTGTGACTATTTTTTATTTGACTCCAGGACAGAAAGTTATGGTGGAAGCGGCCATAAGTTCGACTGGGTTAAAATAAATGAATACCATCTTGATAAACCAATCTTTCTGGGAGGCGGGATCGGACCGGAGGATGCCCCGCTCATTAAGCAATTGAAACATCCTCATCTGTTTGCCGTGGATATTAACAGCCGCTTTGAAACAGTGCCCGGTATTAAAGAGCCAGAAAAAGTAAAAGATTTTATTAATGAAATTAAAGCATAACTAGCAATGGATTATAATGTCGATGAACGGGGTTATTATGGTGAGTTCGGCGGAGCATATATTCCCGAGATGATGCAGGCCAACGTTAAAGAGCTGAGGGAAAATTACCTGAGTATTATGGAAAGTGAGGATTTCCTGAAAGAGTTTTCTGTTCTTCTCAGGGATTATGCCGGGAGGCCATCACCGTTGTACCATGCCAGACGTCTCTCGGATCATTATTCTGCACGTATTTTTCTTAAGCGTGAAGATCTGAATCATACCGGCGCTCATAAAATCAATAATACAATCGGACAGATCCTGATAGCAAAGAGGCTTGGGAAGTCAAGGATCATTGCCGAAACGGGAGCCGGGCAGCATGGTGTTGCCACAGCGACCGTTTGTGCACTTATGGGTATCAAATGTATTGTTTATA
>DNOQ01000174.1:0-305 GCA_003501665.1 Bacteroidales bacterium
AATGTGGGAGATATTGCTGAAACCAATATCGGTTTTCTGGAGAAACAATATACTGCTTCGAACTTTGGCAAAATGCTGGATATCGCAACGAAAGAAGATATTGCCATAGGGATAATAAACCTGACATATCAGGTTATCGGTATGGTTTCAGTATTTGCAGCGAAAAGCAAAAACAATAACACTGTTGTTATTACCGGCAACGGGAGTAACAATCCCATCGGGCAGAGGATACTTACCGATGTATCCGGGATGTATAATATTGACTTTGAATTTCCGGCCGATGCCGAATATGCCACGGCAATCGG
>DNOQ01000174.1:312-1335 GCA_003501665.1 Bacteroidales bacterium
TCTACAGGAATGACAGGATCAGTATCTGAGCCAGAAAAACCCGGAGAAAGGAATCGATGATCATAATCATGCGGTCAGCTTATATGCTTTCTTCTGGGCTGTCAGTGCCAGTTCCGTTGCCAGAAAACAGTGATGCTGTGTCATTGCAGTCTCTGTACGATTGACAATATCACTTACAAGTTGTTCTCCATAAGGCATATAGACACCTGTGCAATCGTAGTATTTTGTTTCTTTGTGGTTTACAAGGAACAGGTGATTTCCTCCCTTGCGGCCGGTAATATCAATATACTTTCTCATCTCTATATAACCTTCAGTTCCAAGGATAAAGATCCTTCCGTCTCCCCAGGTTGCAAGTCCGTCAGGTGTGAACCAGTCGATCCGGATGTACCCTGTGGCGTGAGGGCTCCGTACTATCATGTCGCCAAAATCCTGGTATTGAGGATAGCCTGCCATGTTAAAATTGCCAATCTGGGAAAGAGCGACCTCAGCCTGCCCTGATTTGGTATAATGAAGGAACTGGTCACACTGGTGGGAACCGATATCGCATAATATCCCCCCGGCCTTAGCGGGATCAAAAAACCATTCAGGACGAGTCTTCGGATTCATCCTGTGCGGACCAAGTCCGATAGTCTGGACAACCTTACCGACAGCTCCCGCCTGAATCAGTTCATCCGCCTTATAGGAAGCAGGATTTCCCAGACGTTCACTGTACATGATGGAATAAATACGGTTAGTCTTCTTCTGCACTTTTTTAACCTCTTTGAACTGGCTTAGGGTTACTATCCCGGGTTTGTCAGCCATAAAATCCTTGCCCGACAACATAACACGTATTCCCAGAGGGGCTCTTTCCACGGGAATGGAGGCACTTGCGACCAGTTGGATTGTATTATCTTCCAGGATTTCTTCCTCGCTTTTTGCCACTCTTGCTTTGGGGAACCGCTTTGTGAAGGCCTGAAGCAGATCGGCTTCCCGTGCATATACCGAGACCAGTTCACCACCACCTTTTATGACTGCGTCTGTCAT
>DNOQ01000174.1:1445-3798 GCA_003501665.1 Bacteroidales bacterium
CTGAAAGATTGCCATAAAAAACTGCGTCTGTTGGATTTCATAATATGTGGTTCTTAAGTTTCCATAATGAATAAGCCAAACTTAAGAAAAAATGAATAAAAGAGGAATGCAAAGGATAAATAATACCACTTTCAAGGGGGAAACTAAAATTAAACTGATTTTGGTTTAAAGGACTTATAATTTTTGTAACAGGCGAATGAGTTCTGAAACCCGTCTGATATTTTATTTGACTTTTCTTATTGTCTTTCATAACTTTACCAAAATAATCTGATTTTAGAATAGTTTTAAAATGGAGTGTTATGAAAAAAACCTTTAACCTATTTGTCTTTATGACATTGACCATTAGTGTACTTGCTCAGGCACCTCAAAAAATGAGTTATCAGGCTGTTATCCGTAACTCATCCGGAGCTCTTGTCACAAATCATACTGTTGGCATGAAGATAAGCATCCTTCAGGGATCGGCTACAGGTACTGTTATTTACTCAGAGACCTATAGTCCTGGTCCCCAGACAAATGCAAATGGAGTTCTTACTATTGCGGTCGGTAGCGGAACACCTGTAACAGGAACATTTACAGGAATAAACTGGGCGGCAGGTCCGTACTTTCTCAAAACAGAAACAGATTTGGCAGGCGGCAGCAACTATACAATAGCAGGAACAACAGAGTTATTAAGTGTACCCTATGCCCTGCATGCAAAAAGTACTGACAATTATGCCGAGGCCGATCCTGTTTTTGGAGCATCACCTGCAAAAGGTATTACAAGCGGCAGTATTACGAACTGGACTTCTGCTTACGGCTGGGGAAACCACGCAACGGCCGGTTATGTTCCCGACAGCAGAACAATTACTATTAACGGAACTGCCCAGAACCTTATATCAAACCGTGCATGGAATGTGGGTACTGTAACTTCAATAGCTACGGATAACGGGATTACAGGGGGGCCTATTGCAACAACAGGAACAGTTGGTCTTACCGGTCAGGCACTTGCATTGCACAGCCTCAACATTAATGGTCTGATAGTAAGAACAGGAAGCGGAACAGTAACCGCTCGCACAATAACCGCTCACAGTGGAATAGTATCAACCAATGGTGATGGTGTGAGCGGAAATCCGGCTCTTGGCTTAACCGGTCAGGCACTTGCTATACATTCTCTCAATTCCAATGGTCTGATAGTCCGTACCGGTACCGCCGCTTTCACAGGTCGCTCAATAACACAAGGCAGTGGAATATATGTGGCAAATCCAAATGGTGTGAGCGGGAATCCGGAAATCAACTTATATGGGCAAGCTCTGGCGTTGCATAATCTGAGTACTAATGGCCTGATAACAAGAATTGGCACAGGGACGGTTGCCGGACGTACAATAACAGCAGGAAGCGGAATAAATGTAACCAACGGAAATGGTGTAAGCGGGAACCCGGTTATTGCTGCGAGAACCTGGGGGATAGGTGATTTTGCACATGGCGGTATTGTTTTCTGGGTTGATGCAACAGGGCAGCATGGTCTTGTATGTGCCAAAAATGACCAGAGCACAGGAATAAGATGGTATGCCGGTACCTATACCTATACAATGGCTATTATGGGACAGGGTCCTTTTTCAGGGGAAATGAATACGGCAATAATTATTGCAAACCAGGGCAGAGGTGATGGCTCTACCTATGCAGCAAGGATCTGTAGTCAGTTGCAAATAACAGAAGGTGGAAAAACATATGGCGACTGGTATTTACCATCATATGAGGAACTAGATCTGATGTATATTAACAGGGCAACTATTAATACAACAGCACAAGCGAATGGAGGAACTGCTTTTAGTACTGGCGCTTATTGGAGTTCAAGAGAAAATAGTGACAGCAACGCGTACGCCAAAAACTTCACTTCCGGTGGCCAGAGCAACCTCACTAAGAACTCTACGAATAGAGTTCGTGCTGTCAGGACATTTTAATTAACAGTTTGAGACGAGAACATTTTACATATAAAATTCTCATAAGTGTATGAATTATAACATTATTATTAAAGCACATGGAGGTTTAAAAGTAGAGGGTGGGTTCTCTAAGGAAGAGTTTATGCCAATTCTGTTTGTATTGGGAATAATGGTAGGTTATTCTGCTTATGCGGAAGAATTTATATCCGAAATCATTAGTGTCCGATTAAATTTGATGATTGAGAATTAAATTATTGATATTAATGACATTAAATACAGGTCGCCCCGATGGGGCTTACATTTCTATTTATAAATATTTTCTACAAACAGGACGTCCCTAAAGGGACTCTATAAAACAAAACTCCGTAGGAGTGAGCTGTTTATAGAAATGAGTTTCCTCCATTATTTTAGCTCCGTAGGAGCGACCTGTATTT
>DNOQ01000003.1 GCA_003501665.1 Bacteroidales bacterium
GATCTCGATAAGGTCATGTCACTTCTTCCGGGAAAACAAAGACTCAACCTGCACGCAAGCTACGGGGAATTCGGTGGTAAATACGTTGACCGCGACAAGATCGAGATCAAACATTATCAGGGATGGATTGACTGGGCAAAAAAGAGAAATATCGGAATAGATTTCAACTGTACATGCTTCTCACATCCCCTGTCAGATGACGGATTCACTCTTTCCAGCAAAAATGAGAAAATCAGAAAATTCTGGGTTGAACATGTAAAAAGATGTCGCGCCATTGGCGCTGAAATGGGAAAACAGCTGGGTACACCTACAGTTCATAATCTATGGATCCCCGACGGTTCAAAGGATACCCCGGTTGACAGGTTTGGAATTCGTAAAATACTTAAGAAATCGCTTGATGAGATATTTGCTGTCAAATACCCTAAAAAGTATCTCAAGGATTCAGTTGAAAGTAAACTCTTCGGGATAGGATCGGAATCAATGGTTGTCGGTTCACACGATTTCTACCTTGGCTACGCGATCAAGAACAATATAATGATTACCCTCGACAATGGTCATTTTCATCCTACCGAGCAGGTGGGTGACAAGATATCATCAATCCTGCTTTTTGCCGATGAACTTCTACTTCACCTTACACGGGGCGTGAGATGGGACAGTGATCATGTTGCAACCTTTAATGATGAAATAGTTCTTATTGCTCAGGAAATTGTCCGTGCAAAAGCTCTTAACAGGGTCAATATCGGTCTTGATTATTTTGATGCAAGCCTTAACCGGATAGGAGCTTACGTGGTAGGAGCAAGAGCTGTTCAGCAGGCATTCCTTTTCGCGTTGCTGGCACCAAATAATACACTTATGAAGATGGAGGAACAGGGCAAAACCTTCGAAAGACTTGCTATGCTTGAACTTTTGAAATCAAAACCCTTCGGGGCAGTGTGGGATTACCACTGCATGAAAAATAAAGTACCTGTAGGAACCGACTATATCGATGAAGTTGTAAAATACGAAAAGGAGGTTCTGGTTAAAAGGTAATTCATTCAAATTTTCGTATGAAAGAAAAAGTTATTGCAGTATTTGATGTCGGAAAAACCAATAAAAAGGTAATTCTTTTCAATTACAATCTGAAACCTGTTTCAGAGTTTGAGGAAAAATTCTCTGAAACTGTTGATGACGATGGTTTTCCGTGCGATGATATAGAACATATTGAAAGATGGATCAAGGAATCGATCACTAAGCTGATCAGTTCTGACAAATATGATCTTACCGCAATAAACTTCACTACCTATGGAGCCACGCTCGTTTATCTGGATGCTGAAGGAAAAAGACTGACACCTGTTTACAATTACCTGAAGCCCGTTGACGACAGGATACCCGAAAAGATCTACAAAAAATACGGCGGGCAGGATGAATTCTGCAGAAGAACCGCATCACCTGCCCTCGGAATGCTTAATTCAGGTATGCAGGCAGTCTGGCTTAAATATGAAAAACCGGAGATCTTTTCAAAGGTCAGGTATATACTCCATTTTCCACAATATCTCTCATATCTGCTTACGGGTAAAATATATTCAGAGCATACATCGATAGGATGTCATACAGCCCTTTGGGATTTCGACAATATGGATTACCACCGCTGGATAAAGGATGAAGGACTGAACCTGCCGGAACCGGTTGATGTGGGCACTCTTCATGAAGTTGAAATTGAGGGTAAGAAAATCATGTCAGGAATCGGTATCCATGACAGCTCATCATCACTTGCACCTTATTTTTCAAGCAGCGAGGGTAAATTTATTCTTATCTCAACGGGTACGTGGTGTATAAATATGAATCCGTTCAACACAGAAATTTTAACTGCAGATCAGCTCGACCGGGATTGTCTCTGCTATATGAGCATCACGAAAAAACCGGTAAAATCATCGAGATTATTCCTCGGTCATCTTCATGAAGTGGCAGTTAACAGGTTTAATGAACATTTCAGGACCCGGACGGATCATTATAAATCAGTTAAGCCCGACGGGAAGCTCCTTGAGATTTGTAAAAGAAGATGCAGCGAAAACAGATTTTTCTTTGAAATGCACCCGTATTCAAGAGAGCTTAAGGAAAAACTCGATTTCTTTGTTTTCAAATCTTTTGAAGAAGGATATCATCAGCTTATGGCTGAACTTGCCGAACTCGCGGTCGAAGCGATCGATCTTATTATTCCGGCTGACGATGATATTGAAAATATATATATCACCGGTGGATTCTCCAATAACCAACTCTTCATTAAACTTATCTCTGATTCATACCCGATGAAACATGTATATACATCGGAAATATTCAACGCTACTGCTTTGGGAGCTGCCCTTGTGGTTTTGGAATCACTGGATCCTTTAAAGAAACCCTCCCTGAATCTGGGACTTACAAGATGCTGAAGATGAATTGGTGCAGGCGATCTGACCATTGAGAATTTAATAATTGGCGTATTTATGAAAGTAAGAAATCTTTTATTGCTCTTTTCATTGGTGCTTTCTATTTCAAACCTTTCGGCACAGATCGTGCCGGAACGTCAGTGGCCGGGTTACCGGGGCTACTATGCATCCGGTGTTCTCGATAATGCAGGTCTTCCGGCTAAGTTTGATGTTAATAAAATGACCAATGTCAGGTGGAAGATCCCAATCCCCGGCATGGGTATTTCAAGTCCTGCTGTCTGGGGTGACAGGTTATTCATAACAACTGCAATCAGTCAGGAAGATAATGCAGGTTTCAAGACGGGCATTTACGGAGACGTTACTCCTGTCAATGATGAATCAGTCCATTCCTGGAAAATTTATTGCATAGACAAGAATACAGGAAAAATTCTCTGGGAACGGACACCTTATACAGGGGTCCCTGCCGTAAAAAGGCATCCAAAATCGACTCATGCCAATACAACAGTTGCTGTTGACGGTAATTATGCAGTCGTTTTCTTTGGTTCCGAAGGTCTTTATTGCTATGACTTTAACGGAAACCTTCAGTGGAAAAAAGATTTCGGTGTACTGAGATCAGCTTTTTTCATTATGAAGAATGCCGAGTGGGAGTTTGCAAGTTCACCAATAATTCATAACGGGAAAGTCATCATCCAGTGTGATGTACTCGAAAATTCGTTTCTGGCAGTTTATGACGTCAAAACAGGAAGGGAATTATGGAAAGCTGATCGGGACGAATATCCCGGGTGGTGTACTCCCAATATCTATTATCATAACGACAGGGAATATATAGCAGTCAACGGGTTCAAACACAGAGGAGGCTATGATCTTGCGACAGGAAAGGAGATATGGAAAATGTCGGGTGGAGGGGATATTCAGATCCCTACACCAATCATCGGCAAAGGCCTGGTATATTTTAACAGCGCCCACGGTAAATTCTCTCCCATTATTGCTGTAAGAACAAGTGCGACCGGAGATATTACCCTGGATGATGGGGAAACATCAAATTCGGGCATTCTGTGGTATAAACCAAGAGGCGGTTCATATATGCACACTATGCTTCTCTACAGAGACCGGTTGTATAATGTTAACTGGAACGGTACAGTGAACTGCCTGGATCCACTTACCGGAGAAGAGATATACAATGCCAGGCTTGGCCGGGTAAAAAGCTTCATTGCATCACCTGTTGCATCCGACGGAAAAATCTATATCGTTGATGAGGAGGGCATGGTATATATAATACAGGACGGCAGTTCCTTTAAACTGCTTGATGAAATTCCCCTGAATGACATTTGCATGACTGCTCCGGCAATAACTGATGGTATGATTTTTTTCAGGACCTCAAAACACCTGATTGCAGTCGGTACAAGATGAGCTATTCCCTTCTGAGCCGCGAAATAAGAGAACTGCTTTTAATACTGTTCACCGAAAGATAGAGGACTATTGATCCTGTTATTATTATTGAAAAGATCATTACCAGTACGATAAGCCAGGGCATCTCATTACCGCTCCTTAATGATGGAATTGTTGCAGTAAGTCCCGATATCGTACCGGTCAGGACTCCCCAGATAAGTATTATCATCTGATCTTTAAGAATCAGTTTCCGGATTCTTTTGTGCGAATAACCTGTTGCAGACAGGAAGGCGAATTCACGTTTTCGTGTATTATAATTCCTTAACATGACGAATCCGAGGCCGGCAATTCCAAGTATCATTCCGAAAGCTCCGAAAAAAGCAAAAACATTGATGTAGGTATTTGTTACCCGGAAGAACGATGCAAGTTTTTCTCCTGCATTCAGGATGCTGATACCATAGGCTGAAAGCCTGTCATTTAGGGTATTCATGTAATGTTCCGATAACCCGTGGTTACCGTCAATCAGAAAAACTGAACTGCCTTCTACTGAAGGGTAATACATCGATAAATTATTTTTGCCGATCAACAGATAACCCTGAAAGACAGATGATTTAAGTCCCGCCCCAATAATTATATTCAATGGTTGCCCGTTTTCCGCCCTGAAAATCAGTGTGTCACCTGTCTTTATCTTTAGTCCCCACTGAAGGACCGTCTGATCGGCTATCCCGTATATAGTGTTAAGGCCCGGATTCATATCCAGAAGTTCCCATGGATTGATATGCTTAATGTTTCTGATTCGCGAAGCGAAAGAGAATGATCCTTTTTTTATGAAAGCTGACTGATCGACACCCAGCAGAGGAGGAGAGGCGACATAGTTAAGATTAAGGCAGCTGGCATCATCACCCGATACTCTTTTATTTTGTATGATCACCATATCGCTTAATTCCGCTTCATCCAGTCCAAATTCGCGTTTGCCGGACGGGCTGCCCAGATCTTCCTTAACCGGCACCGCCGATTCAGCCCAGAGAAGATAACCCCCGGTACCTCCGGGTGGTGTAAGCATTTTTTCTGTAAGGACCATTCTGTTGGCTCCGGTTATCATAACAGCGAAAATGCCTGCTGCAATGAATATTACCGGCGTCACTGCATGAGAAGGGTGGAATGAGTAAAACCTGCGCTGGATATTATCCATTCGTTTTACCGTATTTTGAGGTTTACGGACTTCCTTAATATAGTAATATCTCAAAGCTGAAACGAGAGCGGCAAACAATACAGATCCGGCAATGAAAAAAAGAGGAGTGGCATGTTGCTGCAACAGAGAACCTCCGATGAAAAGCAGAAGTGCCAGAGCTATGCATATTAGCAGAACGGCCAGATTTTTTTCAGGAGAATGTTTCCTCAATTCTCCGCTTGCAGGCCGGATAAGATTTTTAAGAAATGATTCAGATTTGAAAAGGATCAGACCGGCAGAGATACCTGTTACAATAAGAAAACCATATAAGAGCGGCATTAAGCCGAAATCAGCTGAAAGTGATGTTGTCTGAACAGCTCCGATCCATACCGAGTTTAATGCTTTTATGATCACGATATTGACCAGGTATCCCAGGAATGTTCCCGGAATAGCCCCGGCCAGGCAGATGAATAATGTTTCGGTGAATAGTAACTTTTTAATAAAACTATTCCTGAAACCGAGGGCATACATGATCCCCGCCTGTTTTTCTCTGGAATTAAAATAGAAAGAAATGGCCAGCGAAAAGAGAATTATGCACGACAGGATCATGAAGAAACTAAGACTAAGAAAAAGCGAACTGAAATCAACACTCTCCTCAGCACCTTTCTGAGCAGATTCGCTGGCATTAACAACTGTGAAACCAATAATTTCCGGATCGAGAGAACCGGTGAGTGCTCCGTAAATTTCCTCCGGTGACATCGAGACAGGAAACCTGATTGCTGTTGCAGTGCCAAAATTATTTCCCCAGAGTTCTTTGCCGGTTTCATAATTAATAAAAGCTTTGGGAGTACCTTTATATGTATTCCAGTAGGCTTCATCCTTATCCCTTATCTGGTCCATGAGGATCGGAACTCCGGCATCCCATCCCGAACATGTCGTACTGCCCGATATACCTGGAAAATCAGGCATCAGAAGAGGATCTGAATATCTGCCGTCATTTTCTGCAATGTCTCCTATGTAGAAATCCCTGCTCTTTTCCTCAAGATTGCGGTTAAAAGAAGGGTCATACCACTTCAGGGTAATTGTTTCTCCGGTATTTGCATCAAGATCATCAGCAAGCCATCTGTTAATGATGATTTCATCATGATCCAGGTCAGGATATAATTCAGCCGGAAGTGCAGAAACAAAGGAGTAGGGTGTCGATCTATTATTAACCTGGAAACTGTTGACCAGGTAAGTTATGACCGGTTTACCGCCGGGGATCTTTTTTAATATATCCGAAACTAAAAGGTTGTCCAGGAATATCCTGTCGGAAATCAGCTCCGGTTCTCCCGTCTTATCCGATTTTCTGATTGTCAGACCGACATCACCGGGTGAAAGAACTCTACCAAGTATTTCGTGATAATTGAATTCAATCTCCTGATCTATCAGTATCCTGTTTGCTTTATTCTGCTTGTCAAATCCCGGATTAAGATCCGAAATATTCACAAAGAGTGTCATGGGTATTTGCTGGGTGACACCAGGAGAAAAGTTTCCTGCCTGCTCTGCAGATAGTATCCGGCTTACTGTCAATACTTTGGACCCATGGCCGTTTTTTGAAGGTGCAAAGGGAGCATTTGCAGGTAAAGGATCAGCTTCTTTGAACCGGACAATAATTTCTTCGCCTGTATTTATGGCAAGCTGACGGGCAAGGGCGCCGTTCACTGCAACCTCACCGCGATTGATAACAACTGAATCAACAGAATGAAATGTGAAGAAATCATTCGTGATCCCGTATATCTTTACGTTAAGAGCCGTTATTCCGGTCGAGAAATTACTGCAGTAACCGTCTGTTTCAAGAACCGGAACTGTGATGTTACCTGTTAAATCATGAATTTTATCCGGAAGCGCTGCATCAAAATATCTAAAACCGGAACTGATAATAAAATCGGTATTTCCAAGTTTTTCGCCTGCGGTTTTTTTCAGACTGCTGCGAACCGAGTAACCTGTAAAAATTGAACCGGTGATGATCGCCGACAGTAACACAGTAATAATGATTTGGTAAACAGCATCTTTCCTGTAATACGCAAGCGATTTTAAAATCATCCGGATCAGGTCAGGCTTCATAATTTTCTGATCATTTCAGTTAATCAATTTGCCATCTGTAAGCTTCAGATGAAGTTTCATTTTCTTAGCCAGATCTGCAGAATGGGTAACCACAAAAAGTGTAATACCCAGTTCTCTGTTTATTTCCTGAAGAAGGTTTCCAAGTATTCCGGCATTTTTTGCATCGAGAGAACCGGTTGGCTCATCGGCTAAAAGAAGTGAAGGCTTGTTGACAAGAGCTCTTACCAGTGTAACACGCTGAGCTTCTCCTCCCGATATCCGGAAGGGATACTTATCAGCGAGTTCGCTTATTCCTGTCCTTTCCATCAGATTACCGGAATAACCTTCCTTTTCAGCATATTCAGCATCTGAAATACCCGATGCAAGAAGAGGGAGCAATATATTTTCTTTTACCGTAAGATGTGGAAGCAGAAGGTGATCCTGAAACACGAATCCAATATTCCTGTTCCTGTAATCAGCCGATGCGTCAGAATCCCTGGTTATTATCGATCTGCCTCTGAATATTACATCTCCTGAATCAGGTTGGTCAAGTGTACCTATTATGTTAATCAGTGTCGTTTTACCTGAGCCTGAAGGTCCTGTAACGGCAATTGAATCACCCTCATTCACATCAAGATCCAGGTTATCCAGAACAATTCCTCTCTGAGCAAACGATTTCGAAACATTTATCAGATTAAGCATAGTATATTGTTATTTTCCTTCCATTGTGCCATTGCGCCTCTGTGCCATTGCGTCTTTATTCAGCCTTAAAACCGTAACACCTTTTCGCCCTTTCGCCTCTGTGCCTAAACTCTTCCATACACCTCAGCCAGCCCGACAGCCATTTTTTCCAGTGAGAATTCCGATCTGACCCTGCTTTTTCCTGTTTCACCAAGCTTTGATGCTAATTCTTTGTCTGTAAGTAATTTAAGTAACGAAGCAGAAAGTTCTTCGATTGTATCGGGCCGGTAGGTAATACCACCTCCGGTCTTTTCAATAATTTCGGGGAATGCCCCGGTAGCCGGTTGAACAACCGGTATTCCTGAGCTGTTGGCTTCAAGTATATATAATCCATATCCGTCATATTTCCGAACGGGTACACTTATCACATCAACATCATGAAAAAATTCCAGCTTCTTATTTCCCTGAAATTCAGGGTATATCCTAATGCTTTTCTGGAATCCGTGTTCACGGATCTTCTTTATCTGTTCGGATATGAAGGGTTTATCTATTCCGGTATATCCGCCGCATACATTAAGTGTAAGTTCTGGCATACTACCTGATTTGAGATGAATAAATGCATCAACAAGCTTGTCAAATCCGTTATGATAGCTTACACGACAGAAATACCCCAGTGCCGGCACACGTTTCGTACTGGTCTTTTCGGGCGCATATTCCGGATAAAATCCGAGGGGTACTACATGAATATTATCACCTTTTATACCTGTCTTGGAAATGAAAAATTGTTTGTAATAATTGCTTGGAGTAATAAAATGGTCTACATATACCGCCTCTTTGGCCATCATTTCCCATGCTTTGCCACGCCATGGTTCAGACATATCTTCAATCCAGTCATCCTCGTTAAGCAGTGAACATACCACCCTGACTTTCATACGGTTTTTGATCTGTCGTGCCAGCCCCAGGATGAGGGCGTTTGACAGATGGATAACATCCGGTTCTCCAATCTTAAAAAGGTATTTTACCAGTCTGTCAACTTCTTTTTTGCGGAACGCATTATCTCCTTCTATCATATTAAGGGTAAGCTCTTCATATCCTTCTGTACTGGTTGTACCGGCCTGCTTTGCCGCAAGTTTCAGAAAAGGCCTCAGATCAAGGAATTTTTCCAGAAAGTCAGGCATATTCCTGAATATCTTTACCTTTTCTCTCAGAAACATTGAAATTGCCCCGAAAAAAACATGAGTGTCAAAACCTGTTTCTGTATTGCTTTTGTCGGGTGGCAGATAGAGAGGGATGGCATTTGCAGTAATTCCCGGGACTTTACGTATTGCTCTGAAATAGAGCATGTCGCGGTAACAGTTGGCACAGTAAAACGAACCTCCTGATCCTGTAATCAAATAAACGACCTTCATATTATGATCCTCCTTTATATTCTTTGCGCCTTTTTACCCTCCCAAGCGAAAGCAAAGGAGGGCATAGAGTACTCTGGGATAAAAAATAACTTCAGACTCTCCTTTCCCGTTTATTTTGTTCCAAAAGCCAGTAATCTTCCATCTTCAGTGAGGATATAGAATCTTCCGGGAATAATGGCCGGGGAGCTGCTTACCGGTGCGCCGGCATTAAAGCTCCACATTTTATTTCCATCCTTTAAACCCAGCATATAAATATATCCGTCCATGCTTCCGATCAGCACTTTTGACGGAGTGATCACAGCCGAACCTGTTATTCGTCCGTTAGTTCTGAATTTCCATGCCAATTTACCTGTTCCTGCGTCATAGCCATAGATATATTTATCCTCATTTCCCACGATCACCATATTGTTACCTGCTGCCGGAATAGCCATTATGGCTCCTGATTCACCATCAGCCGGAACTTTCCATACCATCTTCCCGGTTATCATATCGAGACAATAGAGATTACCATCATAATCGCCAAACCATGCTCTTTCTCCCGAAATTGAAGGTGATGCAGCAATATAACCTCCGGTTTCAAATTTATTCCTCTCCTTTCCTGTAAGAGGATCGGCAATCCTTACCATACCGTCACAACCGCCAAAAACTATCCTGTTATTCATTACTGCAGGGGTGCCATTAACATAGTTCTCTGTTTCGAGTTTCCATAATGGTTTTCCTGTCTGAGGATCGACACAATGAAGAAAATAATCATAGCTTCCGAAGATCATGCCTGTCCTTTTTCCGGATGTCCATATATTGGCTGAGCCGGATATCTGACTGTCAGTGCCATATGACCATATCAGTCTGCCTGATGCTTTATCAAATGCACGCATATTACCATCATTCGAACCGATATATATTTTATCCCCGTATATCATCGGAGGGGCCTCTGAAGCGCTTCCCGTTTCGATTTTCCACTTTATTTTGCCATCTGGTGAAACCGCGAACAGAGTTCCCTTCATACTGACAAAGTAGATTGTTCCCTCACTAACTACCGGGGATGATTTAGAGCCTGAACCCGTGGGAAGATTCCATAATAATACCGGCGTTGACGGTAACTCATTTGAAGAAAATCCTGTTAGATTACTTTCACCCCGGAATATCGGCCATTCAATAGTTGGCTTTTGAGAGAAGAGATTCACTGTTCCGGTTATCAGAAATAATATTATTGTCGTAATCAATTTCATAAACTGGTTTATTTAAAACGGCTTAGTGCCCCTGTCGGACAGATATTGATGCACGTATCTGTCTGCGTTGCCAGTATATCATCAAATTCCATGGTAAGAGGTTCGGAGATAACAGATATAAACCCGCGGTTTATGAAACATAGCGCTGGTTCATTGCCTGAATCTTCACAGACTCTCACACAAAGGCCGCATTTAATACACTTGGCATGTTCAAAAATCAGGCCGGTTTTATGGTTTATTTTTTTGGTTACCGGCATATTAACCACTTTCCTGCCCTTATCCTTTATTCCCATTGCTTGTGCAATATCCCTGAGCCTGCAATCTTCCGAAGCTCTGCAGTCACAGTGCATACAATTTCGGGCCTCTTCGCCGGCAGATTCAAAATTTTCGATTGATTCAAACCTCATTGAAGTACCTGTACACTCCTTAAGCCACTCCTGCAATTCGTTACTATCAAGTTTACCGGGGCGGGAGGAAAATTGATTTTTAAGATCCCGGTATTCTGTCTGGTCAATAAAATGGTCCGGTCCACCTCCGTAATAAAGGTTCTGTGAAATGAATATCCTTATATTACGGATTGATATCTGACGGTCTATTTTTTTCCGCCGGCAGGCATTTTCGCAATATCCTGCACATGTTTTACATCTGATCTCAGGAGCATCGAGTTCCGAAATTATAAGGTCAACGGCTTTCCTGTATTCACCCGATGCAAGTAATCGGTTCATCAGAGGTATGTTGTATCCGGCAGGGCAGACTATCCTGCAGGGTGCTTCACATTCTGCACGGTGTTCTGAGATCAGAAGCTCAACCGCTTTTTTTCTCATCGAAATGACATCCTCTCCAGAAGCATCAATATCCAAACCGTCCAGGGCAAGAGATGAACAGGATGGCAGAAAATCATTTGTCTTATTCTCTTTGACCATGCAGACCATGCAGGACGTATAGTGTTCAACACCCTCCTTATGGCACAGAACAGGAATAAAGATACCTGCTTTACCTGCCACCGAAAGAATGGATTCACCCTCTTCCGCTTCCAGCTCAATATTATTTATTCTGATCTTCGGCATTTATATTAACTATTTCAACTGCATTTTCAGGACATATTATCCTGCAATTGTCGCATTTGGTACACAAATTCTGGTCTATTTCGTGTTTCTCGTATGGTTTAAATCCGATTGCATTTACAGGACACTCCTGAAAACATTTTGTACAGCCTGTACAATTGTCAGTTATCACATATTTGATCAGTTCCCGGCATTTTTTCGCCGGACAGATGCCTAAGGCATGTGCTTCATATTCTTCCCTGAAATATTTGAGTCCGGTTATCACGGGATTCGGAGCAGTTTTTCCCAAACCGCAAAGGCTTCCGTTTTTAACCGAATAGCATAGTCGTTCCAGTTCATCTATTTCGTCAGTAGCTGCTTTACCTTCGCTGAGTCGTGTGATAATATTCAGCATATGTTTTGTCCCGATCCGGCAGAATGTACATTTCCCGCAGGATTGTTTATGTGTGAATGTAAGGAAATATTTTGCGACATCTACCATACAATCAGTATCATCCAGTACCACAAGGCCTCCTGATCCCATCATGGCTCCCATTCTTGTAAGTTCTTCATAATCAATCGGAGTATCAGCCATCGATGCCGGTATACAACCTCCGGAAGGGCCACCTATCTGAACTGCCTTAAAAATCCTGTCTTCAGTAACACCTTCCCCGATATTTTCTATGATCTCCCGGATTGTTATACCCATGGGCACCTCAATCAGTCCACCCCTGGCGATCTTTCCTGCAAGTGCAAATACCTTGGTGCCTTTACTTTTATCCCTTCCGATACTGCTGAAAGCCTCTGCACCATTATTTATTATCCATGGAACAAGGGCAAGAGTCTCCACATTGTTTACCAGTGTGGGCTTGTTCATAAATCCCTTCACAGCAGGGTAGGGGGGTCTGATACGCGGGGTGCCTCTTTTACCTTCAAGTGAAGCGATTAATGCTGTCTCCTCACCACAGACGAAAGCTCCGGCCCCTTCAAAAATCCTTGCATCAAACGAGAAATTTGAATTTAGTATATTCTTCCCCAGAAATCTCTTTTCATAGCATTGTTTCAGAGCATTTCTGACTCTTGTCACCGCCAGGGGATATTCAGCCCTGATATAAAAAATTCCTTCCGAAGCGCCTGTAGCATATGCTGCAATAACCATTCCCTCAATAATACGGTAGGGAAATGATTCCAGGAGCATCCTGTCCATAAATGCACCCGGATCGCCCTCATCACCGTTACATACCACATATTTTGTGTTTCCCTGCACACTTGCGGATATACTCCACTTCCTGCCTGTAAGAAATCCTGCACCACCCCTTCCCCTTAAACCGCTTTGTGTTATTATTTCTGTCACTATTGCCGGATTAGCCGATATGATAGTTCGTTTCAGTGCGTCGAAACCTCCAAGCAACATATACTCATCGATGGAATCAGGAGTCAGGATACCGCTGTTCAGTGTAGCCAGATGGATCTGCTTTCTCGTAAAATTATTCAGATATTTCTCTCTCTGTTCTGCCGGTATATTGACCGGACTTTTCAGCATATGATCGGAAAGAAATGTGTCGGCCAGATCATTTATTTTATATCTGATCTTCTTATTCAACGACCCGGGAGGAACATGTTTCAGGATAATTTCTTCAACCTGGTCTCTCTTTACGTTTGTATATCGCGAATGAATATCATCTTTTGTTACTATCTCCAGCAATGGTGTCTGATTGCAGACACCCACACAGCCCACTGGTTTAAGCCGTAAATTAAGATCATATCTTTCCCTGATTTCCATAAGCCTTGAAAGTACATCCTTACTGCCTCCTGCAACACAGCATGAACCAAGACCGATCCTCACCTCGGCATCAAAATCATCAGCGACTGCTTTATCTCCGTCCGCAACGGCTTTTTCTTTACTCCGGAGGAAATCCGTAAGAATATCTTCAGCCTGAGTGGGTTTTACATGCCCGTATGTCTTTCCGTCAATCTGCACTACCGGTGCAAGAGTACAACAGCCGAGACATGCGACCTCTTCAATCGAAAAAAGATTATCAGGTGAAGTGCTGACCGTGTCATTAATTTTCAGCACTCTCCTGAAGGCATCTGAAATCAGCTGGGATCCTTTTACATGGCAGGCGGTACCTGAACAGATCTTTACAGTATGTTTACCCGCGGGAATATGCCGGAACTGGGAATAAAATGTAGAGACTCCTGATATCTGACCCGGAGTTATTTCTGTTACCCTGCATATATGCTTAAGAGCGTCGGAAGGCAGGTAATTAAGTTTTTTCTGTACCTCCTGAAGGATCAGTATAACTTTGTCCTTTCCCCGACCGGTAAATTCGACTACTTCATCAATAACTGAATTGATCTCAGCAGTATTGACCGGCTGGCAGTTACATGACCGGGTTTCTGTATTTTCAAACTCTTTGTTCAATTTTCAGATATACAATATAGGTTTCTTCTTCCGCGGATATAAATTTTCCCGTCGGAAAATGCCGGTGTACAATCAGAAGCTTCTCCAAGAGGCGATTGAGCTATCAGCTCATATTTTGAATCAGCCTTAACAATATTCATGATCCCGCTTCTGTTGAGGATCCAGACTTTATCATCAGCAATAACAGGTGAAGCATAGAACTGATCCATAAAATAATAAGTCCAGAGAGTATCCCCTTTGATTGCATCATAACATGCAACATCACCGTTCCCTGTTGCAAGGAATAAAAGATCATCTGTTGCAACGGGACTTGAAACATCGGGAGTGAACATGTTGTCTTCCCATACTATTGAGGCACCTCTTCCGGGTTTTATTGCTGCAAGTCTCGCGTAATCCGTAACAGCATAAGTAAGGGTGCTGTTTACCGCTACCGACGGAGCAACATCACCGGTCATACATTCAACTGCCCACAGTTCAGTTCCGCTGACAGGGTTATAACCGGATACATACGGATTGCCATTGATAATTACCTGAGGTTCGCCGTTAAAATTCCCGATTACGGGTGAGGACCATGCTGCCCTTCCCCGACGCATTGTTTCCCATTTCATCTCTCCTGATGCGATATCAAATCCCATCAGAGAGATTTTTTCATTTGAGTCGTACTGAACTAAAAGAAGATCATTATAGATAATCAGCGAGCATGAATATCCATAAATATTTTCGGGCGTTTCGAGATTAATTGCCCAATTCCTGTTTCCATCGTGATCGAGACAAATAAGATTTCCATTTGCGAATATTGCACAAACAGCATCAGAGTTAGCTGCTGCTGTAGATACAGCCATTCCGGCATCATGATCCATTTCAGGGATAACCGACGGTTCACCCGGTATCCCGGACGCAGCTGCTGTCCATATGATTTCACCGGTATTCTTATTTATGCAATAGACCTCACATAATGTTCCTTCAGCTCCTGTCACAAATAATTTGTCGCCCCAGATAACAGGGGAACTTTTTCCGTCTTTTGGGATCATTAGCTTCCATTTAATGTTCCTTTCTTCTTCACCGTTCCAATTTACAGGATATCCCAAACCG
Source organism: Bacteroidales bacterium (assembly GCA_003501665.1). Classification (GTDB taxonomy): domain Bacteria; phylum Bacteroidota; class Bacteroidia; order Bacteroidales; family VadinHA17; genus LD21. Next base: position 14,930 of record DNOQ01000003.1, read on the forward strand.
CCTGCAATTCCCCGGCTGTCCTGACCCCTGAAGAAGGGATAATTGGTGCCATCAGGATTAAAACCGGCCGCGGTACTTGCTCCGGGAACTCTCTCAGCTTTGCTCTTCCCGGGCTCTTTTATGGCAAGATCAGGCAGATTACTTCTGAGCATGAAAGATGAAACAATGGCTATACCCGTAATTACCGTAACTGAAGCAAGCATATAACTGATCTTCTTGTTTCGTTGTGCCTGGTCATCCGGTTTCGGACCGGGAATATCAGGTAATATCTTTTCATTTCCTGAAATTAGCTGCTGGCACAGAATGAAAATTATGGCCCCGGCCAGTAAAAAGTATGAACCGGTTTCAACCTGCCTTCTGGAGGCAAAGTAGGCTTTACGCGCCATCAGATCCATAGCCCTCACCTGCTCTGCTTTCAGAGCATTCTCAGGATCAGCATCAAACTGCTCCTTTATTCCGGTAAGTGCCGGATTATCCAGCGGATCAATTGCTTTAAGCTGAATGAGACTAAAAACCATGGTCAGGGCAACGATAATGGTGAAAATACCGGCTATCAGACTTATAGTCTTAAGTATACTAATATCTTTCTCCGTTAGCTTCATTGTTAACTCGGTTTTTTAACTTCAACAGGACAATATTTAAAACATCTTCCACAACTGTAACATTTACCCCGGTGAGGGACGTATTCTGTCCGGGTCGTTCTTACAGTAAGCGCCACAAGGCTGAATCCAAGAGATAATCCCAGAAATACACCGGCCCATGGGGAAGCTTTCCTGAATCGTTCAATTATCATAAGCTCTTCTGCAAAGAGTTCATCTTCAGTCTTACCTGCTTCTTTGAATGCAACTGCGTCTTTTGATACAGCCTCCGTTCCTGTTTCTATTTCCATTCTTATTTCACGTGCCAGCCGAACTTCCTGTCTTATGCCTGCCAAAGCAGGACCCAGATTTCGAAATATCAGAGCTCCGGCAACTGCAAATACTGGTATTAGAAGAAGATAAAGAAAAAGTTTCTTTCGCGACTTTTCGGGTTCTTCGGATGACAATCCCATATCTGACGGCAGTATTGCATCATAGGGACATACATTCTCACACAAACGGCAATTTGTACACTCTGCAGGAGTTATGGTAAGATGACGTCGTGAAAACCGTGAAAAAATATTAAGTAAAACGCCATAGGGACATAGATATCTGCAGTAAGGTCTGTTAATGAATATCCCTGATATAAGAAGCAGCGCCCCGAAAATTATCATGGTATAAGGTGCATCAAGCCTGAATATTCCCACAAAAGGATCATAACGGCATATAATGAACTGGCTTTCCAGAGCTGCAAAAAGAATTGCCAAAGCAAGATATATGAAAGGAACAGCTGCCAAAACCGATTCAACGGCTTTCGGTAACCTGACGGGCTTGTATCCGGTAAGTTCCTGAATGGCTCCCAGCGGACAGACACCCGCACAAAACACCCTGCCCGATATTAGTGCGAATATCAATGGAATCATGAAAAAAAGAAGAGCCGTAAAAGGAATACTGTAACTCTGATTAAATAAAGAAAGTGCAACATTCTGCACTGAACCAACAGAACATATACAACCCTCACGGAAAAATCCGAAATATGCCAGTGAAAATACCGACATCCATACAAGCCCCTGCCTGGACCTTTTTTTAAGTGCCAGCCATGTTGTCAGCAAAAGAGCTGCAATCAATACAATCACATCCATATATTCCCATATCTGCGATCTCTGCAAAGGCATCTGATGCTCAGGATATTGATACCCTGATTCAAATTCCGGTCGGGGAAACCTGTCCTGTGCAAACAGGACAAAATGCCAGCTTAGCAGGACCAACAAAATAATATATGGCAGGAACTTCTTTTTCAATATTTGTTTGTTTCAATATCGTTGTTGAGCTTTTCTCAAAAGCCCCCNNACAGCCTCTATATTATTATTATTTATGTAATACTCCGTCTTTTTCCTTGGGAATATACTGATAATCGGCCGGAACTCTTGATATTGCATTCGACGGGCATTTTCTGGCAATCAGACAGTCATTGCAATTATCGCACAGACCCTGATTTATCTGAAGGTATAATGATCCGTTACCGAAATCTTTACACCCCATCACACATTTTCCACATCCGTCACAAAGATCTTCATCTATTGTATATTCAAAATAAGGTTCTTCCACAAACTGTCTTATGATAGCCCCTGTAGGACAAAGCTGATTCTCTGCTGCCGTGTTTATAGTCTTTACTCCCTGGCGAAGATATCCTCCGCAAAGGTCACAGTAACCGCACATGGGATAAGCATGATAACATTTGACAGCAGACGGGGTTTTTACACAGTTTGTTTTACACTGTCCGCACTGAGTGCATTTAAAAGGATCTATCTGCCATACATATCCCGATGCATTTGTCTTTCTGGCCAGTGCAACCGGTAATGCAACAAGCGGTGCCACAACAAGAACCTGCCCGGCTTTCCTTACAAAATCCCTCCTCGACTGATACTTATTTTTTTCTTTCATATTTTCTCCCTGCTACTTCAATTTTCCCATTACTTTCTATCCGTCTTTCGTCTGTACCCCTCACAATCGACTTCTCCCCGGCACACTCCCCTTCCCGGGCATCCGGAGCAATCCTGTTCTTTAACTATCCTTTTACCAAGTGATAAAGCAATAAATGCCAGCAGTCCTGCCATCATAATCCTTACGATTCCCTTTAAAAATTCTGTTCTTGTAACCATTTTATTCATCTGACCCTATACCTATATATATTATATACTGCAGCAGAATTATATCTTAGTTCTAAATCGGTGACTGGTCCGACTGGAATGCGGGAGAGGGCCGGGGATTTTTCCGCTTAAACACATATAGTTTAGAATCAGCAGGATTAGCTGCATAGATTGTAACTCCGTCCCCTGAAGCTACATCCAGTGGCACCGAAGGCGTAAAGGAATTCTTTGATGAGACAAATTCAATAAACTCACCATTAATATCAATTATCTTGATTCTGTTTATTCCCTTTTCAGCAGTTACAAACCCCTGTGGTATGACAGCAAAATGAGCAGGATTACAGCAACCGCAGAAAGCTCCGGGTGCAGTTCCCGGTTCGCCGAACTGTGCCTTTTTTACTCCCTCAACTGACCATGTTTCAATTCTGCGGTGGCCTGTATTTGCAGCGAAAACCAAACCTTCATCTGAAAGGACAACATCAAAATACGGACTTGGAATAATAAAATCATTTTTCATCTGGCCCAGCATCGATATCACCTCACCATCTTTTTTCAGGATAAAAATTCTTTTTACACCTGCATCTGCAAATGCAATTGTTGTTCTGCCTGCCGAAACAGATGTAATTATGCTGTTGGCTTCATAAGGACCCCATTCGGTGATCATCCGGCCATCAATGCCTGAAAGGTAGATGATATCCTGAGAAGCTGCATATATTGTATCTCCGTAAACCGAAACTGCATTTATTTTACTGTCAGTTTTAATTTTCCATTTTTCTTTTAAAGATCCGTCATAACGGGCCAGGAATGAATTTCCCCCAAGATATATATCGCCTCTTTCGGATACAGCTACAGAAATTAACTGTCCGTGAGTAATATCTAAAACCTGGTCTGTAATCCATTGCTCAGGCGGTCCGGGAACCTTACCTGTTTCATCAGCAGGACGATTAACCTTTCCCCCGGTTATTGAATCATAAATAATGTAACCGATAAAAGTCAGCAGGATAAGTAATGATACGACAGCATATATTTTTCTGTTCATGACAAACCGTTCTTTCCGATAAAGAGACATACTAGATTTTTTGAATCCCTCATTATGAGGTAATTACCTGCAATTGCCATTGGTCCCCATGCTTCAATCCCATCCGTGATGACATATCGTGCGATCAGGGAAGCAGAAGGTCCTTCCAGCTTGAAAAAGAAAAGATTGGCATCATCATCAAGCAAAAACAATTTGTCCCCTTTTACTATATATGGACCCAGTCCGCGTCCATACCTGTTATCTTTACCGCTCGTCCAGACCGTCTGGCGAAGATCTGACAGATGGTAGCTTACCAGCTGTCGCTTCAGAGGTCCCGCGTTTTCAGGCAATACAGACCAAATATAGTCTCCCGTAATTATTGGTGTTTGCTGATCGCTTGATATACCCTCCATTGCCTTATGGCTTTCGATAACCGATGCTGAATAATCTGATCCGTTAAAGCTGATCCTGATCTTTGCCCCTCCGGCACCATAGCTGCCAAATACCGCGATTTCATTGTTTCGTAAAAGCAGGGGTGAGGCAGCCACAGTAGCAGGGCTCCACTGGGTAGTCTGCCAGAGCAATTTTCCTTTATCTTCACCCTCGGCTGAGACCCCGCAAACACCACCTATAGCATTATAGACATACATTTTCTTTCCATGGATCACCATCGGCATTATGGAGGTATGCGACATTCTCAAAGTATCAGGATTAGGAGTCTTCCATAATATATTACCCGTTTCGCAATCAACGCCGATCATAAGAGCTTTTCCTCCAGGGGCCAGAACAGCTACGTTATCATCAATAAGAGGGCACTGCCCGGAATAAAAATCCGGAGTGATCCTTCCTTTTACCTTTCCCGGAATCTCATAATCCTTTTCCATATCAATGGTCCATTTAAGATCGCCGGATACCGGATCAAGGCACATAACATGTGAACGGGGTCCGATGGTTACAAGGTACTTATCGGTTACAGCAGGAATAGTTCTTGAATACCCGTGATTTCTTTTTATATCAACATTATACCATCTTCGCCATAGTTCTGTACCCGATTTAAGAGAAAAACAGCGTAACATATCTGCTTTCCTTCTTTCATTATAATCCATTAAATAGACCCTGCCATTGAAAACAGCGGGACCCGCATAACCTTCACCCAGAGTTACCTTCCAGACAACCGGGGGACCTGAAGGATCCCAAGATTCAGCAAGCGGAGTGGTATCCCTGCAGATATTATCAAACCATTCTCCTCTGAATCTTGGCCAGCTGCCGGAAACATATTCATCAAAATTATTCAGGGTGTCGAAGAATTCACCAATGACAACAGAATCAGATCTTGGTTCAGGTTTGGGTCTGTTATCCATACCCGGCAAACGGATTGCTATATCCGAAGGATAATGATCATCGGTCAGCCACCAGACAAGTAAAGCTGCAAAAACAATTGCAGCAAAAGTTATTATAATGATATTATTTCTCCTTGATATCATACGCCAGAAGCGCTTCACCATGCCGAAGATACAGAACATCATTATGAATTACAGGATGAGCCCAGTAAGGGCCGGAGCCAGGCTTTACACGGAAATTACTCAGCATCTCAAATTTCTCCGGATCCGGCTTAACCAGAGCGATGTAACCGGTTTTTTCTTCATAAAAATAAAGCAATCCTTCTGCCGAAATAACTGATCCCTTACACTTCCAGTGCTCTTCCCACATCGTTTTGCCCGTCTGCCAGTCTACACAGCACCAGTTGCCATTACCGTTGTTCAGCCAGTTAGCCCCATAAATATATCCATCGACAAGTACAACCCCTCCATGGTGCACATCAAGATCAGTGTTTGTCCAGACAACAGATGCCTTTCTGCCGTTGTCCGAAAGATCGATCATGACACTTCCATGATTGTATCCTCCGGTAAAAAATATTCTATCGTTATACCATAAAGGTGTTACACATAATATCTGCCGGGTGTCTGACCTCCCGGTTTTACCCAGCGCCTCCAGATGGTTTATTTTCCATAGAATGGTACCGTAGGTTACATCCACACCGAAAACATAAACAGGTGAAATATTCACCAGAAGTTTGTACTCATCGAAATCAATAAGAATAGGAGAGGAATATGAAGCAGGAGCATTGAGACTTTCCGTTTTCCATATAAGTTCTCCTGAAGTTTTGTTAAGTGAAATAGTCATTGTTTCAGGTCCTCCGGTAGTATAATAGATTTTATTCCCGTCTATTATCAGAGATTCAGCAATTCCCCATGATCCGTATGTCCCTTTATAGATCTCGCTTGCCTTTACCGACCAGATTATTTCTCCTGTAATTCCATCAATACATGCAAGGTCACCAAATCCGCTTGAGACGTATACTTTGTCTCCTTCCACAGTTGGTGTACAACGACTTTCGGGATGGGAGGCTTCCCACATTCTCCCGTAAGGAGTCTGCCATTTTATTTTTCCGTATTGATCAAGAGCAACGAGAACATCATTCTTGTCGCCATTTCCAGTCAGATAAATGGTGTTATTCCCAAAGGTGACTGAAGAGTGACCTTTTGGTAATTTAACGTTTGACCATATCAAAGGGGG
>DNOQ01000411.1:0-9509 GCA_003501665.1 Bacteroidales bacterium
CGGATGATCCTTTGCACACTGAGCAGTCCTCTTCGGATTCATATCAAGAGTTGTCTGTTCAAAAGGACCTCCCCTCATACCCTCTGCCGCAATATTAAGGAAAGCAAGAACTCTTGTCTGTGAATTGTCGATCGTCTGCCTCCTGAAATCAGGGAATGATCTCCATCCCGAACTTCCAACGTCCACGAAAGTGGTTACCCCGGCACGGAAAGAAAAAGCATCGGGCTGTACGGAACTAGGACCATTCATTAATCCCTGGTCCATTCTTGTACCATAATAGACATGTACATGAAGGTCAATAATGCCAGGCGTAACATACATACCGGAAGCATTAACTACTTTCCGGGCTTCCATGATATCAATGCTTTTTGCGACTGTGGCTATTTTACCATCTTTGATCGCAATATCCATAACTGCATCTATTTTATTCTTAGGATCTATGACATGACCTCCATTGATCAGTATATCAAAACTCTGAGCTTTAACCATCCCTGGCATGATCAAAAATAAGATGGCCAGGATTGTAAGTACTTTTTTCATCAGTAATACTATTTTTTGTTTTTAAAATGTTTTTCAGTTCCAACGGCCTGCCAGTTCGTCCGTTACGGCTTCTGACATATCAGGGATCCTGAAATATGTGCATTTGCCGTCCGGATCAGCAAAAACGCTAAACAGGGATGTTAAAAATGCCTTGCCTGATACTCTTCAAGGTCATAATTCCTAATAAAAATAGTTAAAAAACAATTCGATCAGTATAAATATCTAAAGTAATCGGTAATACTCCCGGCCTCTCTCCCCTTGATAAAGGATTATTCAGATTTTGCAATTAAGTCTTGTTATAAATTAATTAAATTTCTCGATTGAAACTTCCCTGTAAACAATTCCCTGGTAAGGCCATATGTGACCAAGTTCCATGAGGCATCCTATGTTCCCGGTAGCAAGAATGACAATATCAGAATATGCTGAAGGTCCGGGAAAGATCACTTTGGAGGTCCAGTTTCTGCCTTCATCGGTGCTCAGCCTGAGGGTCATATTCTTCCTTGAATTTTCATCAGCCGGATTCATAAACAGCAGTTTTTTACAATCCGGTTCAGTGCTCAGAAGGCTTCCCTGGCAGATGGGTTCTATCAGAACAGGATCGGAGTAAATCCCGCTCCAGGTTTTTCCCCCGTCATCACTGACAGATACTTTCCTTGTTTTCTGTGTCCGGTCATAATTCCGCATGTTCAGCATCAATCTGCCGCCAGGCAGTTCGGCCACAGAGCATTCGTTTACCTGGTCCTGCTGTGTGGTGCCTCCTATTTTCCATGTTTTGCCGTGATCGTCGGAATATATGATATGTGAGAAATATTTGTTTGTGCCTGATTCAATATGATCACAAGGTATTATAAGGCGGTCCTTGTATTTTCCTTTATTTATCTGGATCCCGTGACACGGGCCAGTGGCATACCATGTCCAGTTGCTCAGCTTCGTTGAAGCTGTTATTTCTCTGGCATCGGACCATGTCCGGCCATCATCGGTCGAAATGAGCACAAACACTCTTCTTGTATCTTTGCTTGTTTCACTGATAATCTCAGATTCATGATCGCTTCCGAGATTCCATGTTGAAAGAAGAAAAACATTGCCAGACTGTCTGTCAACGACAGGAGCAGGATTTCCACAGACATTCACTCCATCATCCCAGATAACACTTAACTCACTCCAGGTTTTGCCATTATCTTCCGAACATTTAATGACAAGGTCAATATCGCCTGTATCCGAGGAGCTGTTTTTCCTTCCCTCGGCAAAAGCAAGTAATGTTCCTTTCTGTGTCCTGATTATTGCAGGTATCCTGAAAGTATTATAACCACTTGTGCCGCTTTCAAAAAGGAATTTCAGAGGCTCAAGATCTGTCATTTGCCCATAGACCCTGAAATCAGAAACACCTGCAGTATTTCTGTGCGGACGAATGGCAAGGACACCGGAAACAGGATCTGTGAGCTGAACTGTTAATATATGTTCCGGCTTGTCATCGGCCATGTTCCTGCAGCTGCAGGTTAAGATCCCCAGAATGAAGATCCTCAGAATACAAGAAGCTTTCATTACCATTTGTTTTTCGTCACCGACTGATATAAGATTCATTATCAGCTGCACATTTTACATCTGTTTTACATCTGATCTGAATCAAATATACCACATGATCCACAAATAACAAAGTTGATGGAGATTTTCAATTTGCCGCTTTTTCATTGTTTGCAAAAAAAATAGTATTATTTGCTTACCCCTGAATCCAATAATGGCTTCCTTGTAATAAAATCCCAGTTTCCTGCATCTTTCAGATTTACCAAGCAGATTGTGATCTGGCTATAAGTGAAGGAATCTCTCATGTATTCAAATCTGGTATTGGGTGTTTTGTACATCACAATCAAATGTGTTATCTGGTGCTTTACATTCAACACTGCATCAATAAATGCCTCACACGTAAACTAACTGTCCATCCATAGATAATCAACTCTAAATCCATGTGTAATGGCATGTGGGAATATTTAACGGAACCGATCTATTCACCCTGTTGTTCATTACATTTCCTGGACTTCGTCACAAATATCAATAATACCAACCTCCAACATATGGATGGATCATTCTTCAGACGGTGAAATATGTCCTTCCGTACTTCTATTTGCTTCTCTAAATAAGTGTTTATATCGTTCTATGAGTTAAGACTTGATGACAGAAATAATATAAAGACTATACGCGTGTGAAAAGTTACTAAGAATAGATTAATCCAGATAATTATTCGGATACATCAAAATAAAGGCAACTGTAATTATCTCATAATTAACTGCATATTGATTCGATTTCCCTGATTTGCCTGATTGAATCTAACCTGTTTATTACAATGGTTTAACCAATATAGTATATTTCAACATACAAACCTGAAAATGTTTTCAGTTCACAGCATTCTGTATCTTTCTAATTGCTTCTGCAAAGAGCTCCATATCCTCTTTTGAACCCAGCATAGCATTTTGCATAATCCATATGGCTTCCTCATAACATGCTTTTTCAGTAACCTGGCAGCTCACATCTTTATATGATACAGATTCAGGAATGGCATAGCACATGAAATTCCTGTTCCGGAAAAGAGGTTGTCTGTACAGAGGCTGCGGGTAACCCATAAAACAAGGTACTCCTTCAGCAGCCAGCATTTTTGCAAATTCGGGTTTTGGCAGGTTATTAAATTTACTTTTATCGTACTTAAAGATATATATGTGATAACTATGAACGGTCTCACCTTTTCCTCTTTTCAATGGTTCTATTCCATCTATCTTTTCCAGGAGAGAATTCAGGTAAGTCCCGTTTTCATGCCGTTTCCTTGTCTGTTCCTCAAGCCTCTTTAACTGGCTTGAAAGCAGAATGGCCTGCAATTGTGTTATCCTGTAATTGCAACCCAGATAATGATGTTCATACCACTGACCTCCTTTTACCCGGCCTACATTTCTCAGTGAATCCACCATATCAAATAACTTTTGATCATCTGTTATTACCATGCCCCCTTCACCACTAGTAAGGTTTTTGGAAGATTGGAAGCTGAAACAACCTGCATCACCTATACCACCTAGTTTTTTACTTTTATATTCGGCGCCATGAGCATGGCAAGCATCCTCAATAACTTTTAATCCATGAGATTTCGCAATCGACATTATTTTGTCCATTTCACATGCCTGACCGGCAAAGTGAACAGGTATTATGGCTTTGGTTCTTGGAGTAATTGCCTTTTCTATCTCAGCGGGATCAATATTGTAAGTATCAGGATCAATGTCGACGAAGACCGGTACACAGTTGGCTTCAAGGACTATGGAAGCGGTTGCAATGAATGTATAAGGAGTTATTATTACTTCATCACCGGGTTTTACACTACATGCGATGAGTGCAATTCTGAGAGCCACAGAACCATTTACACAGGCAATTGCATATCTTGAACCGCAAAAGTCAGCAAATTCCTTTTCAAACCTGGCAACAATGTCACCACAGTCCGGATTACCCCAGCGGCCGCTTTTAACAATATTTGCTACTTCATCAATATCTGTCTGATCAAATATCGGCCAGGGAAAAATAGTTTTCACAGTTTTTGGTCCGCCATTAATCGCAAGTTCTGTTTTCATTGGAAAATTATTTATTTATGTGTTTATAACATAGTTTTATTGCCTCAAGTGATGAAACAGGCATACATTCAGCCGGCTGGGAGTTATATTCCATACAGTCGGTAAAGTAAATCAGCTCATTAAAATAACCGGTTGTTGCATCACCTGAAGGCACCTCACGTATGCTTTTATCATCCGCAATACAAATAACATTTCCTTTTAGTGTCGTGTACAACATACTGGCTTTTTCAAACTGAGCCATATATCCGGCCTGAAATGGCAGATTAATATGGAATCTGTTACCTCCTTCAATACTTACATGGACATCTTTCCGCCCGTACTTCCACATTGCACTTATATAATCGTGCCTGCTCAAACTACCAGGCAGACAGGTGCTCTCAATACAATCAGGTATTCCGAAAAGGTAATTGGCAAAATCAATGTCATGTATTACAAGATCGAATAATGCTCCTCCTGAGGAATCAGCCACTGACTTCTCAGTCCATTGTCCCCAGCCTGGTCTTCCTGAAAATCTGTGTAGAGAGAGGAATTTAAGATTCCCAAATTCGAATGTTTCAGCCCACTTCTTCAGCTTCTGGTATGGTGGCATAAAACGTACTACATGCCCGACCATAAATATTCTGCTTTTCTTTTGTGCCAAATCTATAAGATACTCTGCCTGAGAAATATCAAGGCAAATGGGTTTTTCAAGAAAAACATGCTTGCCGTATGACAATACCTTTCTGGTCATTTCAAAATGAAAAGAAGTAGGTACACATATGACCACTGCATCGAAATCTTCCGACTTCATACATGCATCGAGATCCGAATACTTTCTGACATTTCGAAGCCTTTCTGAATTTAAATTTCCGATCGAAATGTTTCCTGCCTTACTCATAAGGCTGTTTTCAATAAAATCGATATCCCTGTCAATTATTGCTGTAAGTTCCAGATTTTTGCTATGTAAAATATTTATTGTGTGAGTCAATCCCATGAATCCGAATCCTACAACTACAATTTTCTTCATTTGCTAACAGGTATATTCTGACTTCTTTGTTTAATTAGCGTTGTATTCTTAGGAAAACTAAAGTAGTCTAAAAAATAAATCAGAATTAATATTGTATTGTCTGATATTAATATTATTTTGTCTTGATTTATAATATATTTAGCAATTGTTATATAAATAAGTACCAATATGAAAGCTCAGTTTCAAAAAATACTTATAAACCAACAATCCTCGTTCATTGCAAAACAGCTCGATCTTCCGCATTTCGACAGTGTATTTCACTTCCATCCTGAATATGAACTGAAATATGTTATGCAAAGCAGAGGAAAAAGATTTGTGGGTGAAAGCATTGAAAACTTTATGGAAGGAGATCTTGTTCTTGTCGGACCCAACATAATGCATTACTGGAAAAATGATCCGATATATTATGTAACAAATAAGTATCGAGCGACTGCCTATCTTGTTATGTTTTCCGAAAATTGTTTTGGTGAAGGTTTTTTTGCCATTCCTGAGATGGGTCCTGTAAAGGATCTATTTTCAAGGGCTAAAGGAGGACTCAGCTTTACTCTTGAAAGAAAAAGTAACATTCCTCACAAAATGAAGCGTCTGATAAATACTGAGGGGCCCTTGAAAGTTACAGGTCTGATAGATATACTTTACGATCTTGCTTATACCAAAAGCCGGTCTATTCTTTCTGAAAATTATATGATTGGCAAGCCGCTAATATATAAAGATTTAACTATGGACAGGCTCCGGAAGGTTCATGACTATGTAATATCAAATTTCCAAAACAAGATCACACTACAGGATGTTGCAGAAAAAGCAAACATGACACCTCATGCCTTCTGCAAATATTTCAAGAGAAGTACAAAGAAAACATTCATTACTTTCCTTATTGAGCTAAGGATATGCCACGCAAAGAAACTTCTTATCGAGGATACTCAGACAATAACCGAGATTTGTTATTCTTCAGGATTTGATAATCTTTCCTATTTTAACCGTGCATTCAAGTCATTGACAAACATGACACCCAAAGAATACAGAAATCATTATAACAATTAATGTAGTGCCATTTGATCCATATTTAAGTATTTTATCGTACTACCGTTATCTAAAGTTACAAGATCATATCCTGCTAGTTCTTACCTTATGCCCTATGGTAGCATAAAACAGTATATAAAGATAAATCGGGATTACTATCCAGTAAGCGACCCGGGGATCCAAAACATCAGCTATTTTTCCGTAAAGAAGCGGGATCAAAGCCGCACCGGAAATAGCCATTACCATCATTGAAGAACCTATCTTGGTAAAACGTCCGAGGCCTGTTATCGCCAGAGGCCATATTGAAGGCCACATCAGTGAATTTGACAAACCCAGCAACGCAATGAACATCACTGAATTAAATCCTTTTGTCATCAATGCAATAAAAGCGAATATTATTCCCAATATCGCAGAGAATATCAGGGCATGTTTTTGTCTGAAATATTTCGGAATGCAAATTATTCCGACTACATAACCGACAAGCATGGCAAATATCGTAAATGAAGAAAAGAATTTGGCAGTGGAAATGGGTATATTGAGGTAAACTCCATAACTTATAATAGTATTCCCGGCGATGACTTCCACTCCGGTATATAGGAATATTGCAAGAACACCCAGCAGAAGGTGTGGAAACTGGAAAATATTTGTCTTCGAAAAGCTACCCTCGTCTGATATGGCATTTTCTTCTTCTGAGTTAATATCAGGAAGATTTGAAAAATAAAGAAAAACCGCGAGAAGTATCAGCGAGATCATTATAAGTAAATATGGTAGAATCACCCTGGAAGCCAGTGCTGTCAGTTCAATATCTTTCTGTAATGGTGTCATAGTGGTAATTTTGGCCACAATCTCATCGGCTCCTTTTAGTGTAATGAATCCGAGAATGGCAGGAGCAAGTACCCCGGCTATTCCGTTGCATATACCCATTATGCTGATCCGCTTTGCAGCGCTCTCTATTGGTCCGATAATTGTTACATAAGGATTTGACGCTGTCTGTAGTAATGCCATTCCGGCTCCCTGCACAAAAAGGCCGGTAAGAAACAAACCATAAGTCCTGGTGAGTGCAGCAGGAACGAAAATTACCGATCCGATAGCCATAACCACCAATCCGATAGTCATTCCTCGCTTGTAACCGGTATGTTCCAGGAGCCAGCCTGAAGGAACCGACATAAAGAAATATGCAATATAGAATGAAAATGCAACAAGATACGACTGGAAATTATTGAGTTCACATGCTATTTTAAGGTAAGGGACAAGGACTGCGCTCAGCCATGTGATGAATCCAAAAATAAAAAACAGCGTTCCGATGATCACAATAGGACTGGAAACACTCCTATAGAATACTCTTAGTTTATTCATTTATAAAATAAGATTAATGGTAAGTGTATATGGCAGAAATTCATCAATAAGGTACTTATAATATAATGTTCTCTTTACCGGAGGAAGGATTCCGAGAAACTATCGAGCCAGTTTTTCAATAGTCCCAAGAATGATATCTTCTACGCCTTCCGGGAAAGTATTGGGCATGCCATACCAGAAGAATGAGCCGAGTCCTTCATAATTTTTAGCCTTGATATGTAGTGTTGTAGGAAGATAGCTTGATACATCATTTGTATAACCTGCAACTGAGATCAGCTTCTCCGGCCACATTTTCTTAACTCCAAGACCATACTGCGTAGTTGTCTCTCTTGAAAATCCTGTTAGTTTCCAGTTGCCAATGTTCAAAGTATGATAATAAACCGGCATTACTTCCGGCATCGTTCCCTCATCAAGATGTTTTAACAATAAATTACACCATCTGACATCCCTTTCCGAACTAATATCCCCTGTTTTTTTAATACTTTCAGTTTTCAGTTTCAATATTTCCTCTCTATCCCAGGCCTTAACGGGAATATTGATCGTATCCAGGAAGAAAGAAATATCTCCGGTGATTTCTTTCATAGGCCTGCCCAGTACTGAGATTACTTCATGAGCCAATTTTTCCCCACTGATATATTGTCCATTATCCCTTGGATTGATATCGCCGGCTGTACCCTGAAGGAAAATGGCATCTTCAGTTCCCGTTCTCTCTTCAACCAGTTTGCGGGCCACTCCCGGATAGTTTGCACTTATGGTATAATGTAAAGTTCCGGCAGTGCTGAAAACCGGATGACACGCGGTCAGAAAAAGATAGCTCTCCGTATTGTCGGAATATTGTACTTTCAGAACATCAACATCACTGTCATAGAGTTCCGGGTGATCCTTCAGACTTCTGTTATACCCAATATCAGTTTTCCCCTTTCCGAATAAGAGCCTGGCAGGTTTCCCTTGTGAGATTGCTCCATCAACTGATCTCAGAATACCCTCCCTCAGATTTGAATAAAAGAACACACTGTCAGGTAACTGATTTGGCGGCTGCCATGTGAGCCATTCCTGAGATACAGGGGCAAAATGTGTATGGGTTGAATTTATAAAAACTGCAGCCGCAGGTATTTTGTATCTCTCATAAATCTCTTTCTTTACCAGTCCTGAAAATGTATCATTGACACCACAAACATCAAGGGATACAATCAGTACATTATTGTTACCATTCCTTACAGCCATAGTCCTGGCCGTAAGATTACCTTCAGTGCGATGCTCCCCCTCATAAAGCACATTTTTCTGATCAATCCCGTACAATATATCTCCGGCTACAGAAATAAGTTTAATATCTTCCTTTATTGTGAAATTATTCCTGTAAGCAGCCCTGAGCCAGAAGGTATCTTTTTTTCCAGGCTGACATCTGTGTAATACGCCGTCTCCTGTAAGCGCATAAAGATGACGGTCATTTGCAGCGACGCAGATAATGTTGTTCAGTGGTATGATCTTTGACCAGCCTTTTTTCACTGATGAAACCGGAGCAGTCCAGATCTCTCCCCGATTGTTCGCGGCATAAATATTTTTCCTGTAAACAGTAATACTATTAACTGATCTGTCAACAGATGTAACCTTCCTCCACTTCAGAATCTTGTCATCAGATTGAAATAAATCCCCGTTTTTGTTTATGCAGAACAATTTCCCATCTGAAGCTGCAAGTGCCGTAAAATCGGACGAGCTACCTGCTTTGTTCCAGTTTCCTGGTTCTGAAAGTTGCCTCCATCGAATTTCTCCGTTACTTATGATGAATATCTTATCGTCTGTACCGGTCAGAGAGGTTACTCCGGATAATGATTCCAGCTTCTTCCACTGAAGAGTGAAACGACCATCTCTGGGGGCGCCATAACCACCGAGATGGAGTGATATATTGTTCTGGTCTGGTTCTATACTGACAGTTGAAGTACCTACTATATACTCCTGGGCATTGACCATAGCCGGAATGATACTTA
>DNOQ01000411.1:9545-12483 GCA_003501665.1 Bacteroidales bacterium
CCTAATCCAATGAAAGTCAAATCATCTCCGAAACGTACAGCCTGTACCGGATATTGAATCCTGCTCATATCCCATCCTTTATTGTACGATTCCAATATCATTCGTGCCCTTCTCTGCCGGTATTTATCCTGACTCAGAATCTCCTCATTGTAATATTCAATATCCAGAGGTCTGAATTCCAGATCTATTACTTTCAATCCTGCACGAATAGGGTCATTGACCTGCTTCAGTTCACCTGACAGTACTTCAGATACTGCATTGGCAATACTCAGACCATGTTGCCTGGCATGAGCCATTGTTCCCCGAGGCGATGGATCGATATCCGCACCACAACCCTGGAAAAATAATGCAGTAATCCCTTTATATCTGTTTTCAAGCTCTATCTGTGCAAAGCCTGCATAATCTCCGTTGATCTCATAGTTGTCACCTGTGAGTGTAGTATTATGGCAGGCGTATCCGAACAGAACTGCTCTGAGTTTTCCATCGGGTGCAGAAATTGCAAGTACGGGAACATCAGGATCTTCAGGACGGATTTTTATTGACTGATCTCGTCTGTTCCTGCCAAAAGTGACAAGTCCGTGACCCGATGACAGTTTTGCAGGTTGCAGATCATTCCATGCATCGCATACTACTTCAAAAATGTCATTAGTAAGTTTCCGGCCATACAGAGCAACTGACTGAAGTTCGGCCGGAGTGAATTCAAAATATGACGGAAGAATAACCGGACCGGAATGATTATGAGAACACGTAAACATCATATGCGATCTGGGAATGCCGAATTTTTCAATGATCCTTT
The DNA here is from genome assembly GCA_003501665.1 of Bacteroidales bacterium. Taxonomy (GTDB): domain Bacteria; phylum Bacteroidota; class Bacteroidia; order Bacteroidales; family VadinHA17; genus LD21. The sequence goes on from DNOQ01000411.1 coordinate 10,342, forward strand.
CAGATACATCTTCTGAAATCTGGCGTGAAATCGAAATAAGATCAGTCGTAACAAGAATAAAATGTTCTCCTTTTGAATCTTCAAACACAATTGCTTTTGCCCAGAGATTGTGAATTACACCTGTAGCCGGTTTGGTCCTGGCTGCATAACCACCCATCCATATTGATACAGGATCCGGGGTTATCACTTTTCTGCCAATACCGGCTTTGATACCAGAACCTGAAAGGCCGGTATGTGCCATAATAAAAACAATTATCAGTGACAGAAACCTCATTATCCGCGAAAATTACTAAATATCAGACTTTCCATTATCAAAACAACTAAAATCCACAAATCGATGACAATCCAGTTCAACGATTCAGGTTTTTCAGATCATTCATCACCGTTTCATTTACGGTAACCGGAAATGGCACTGCACCATACCAGAAAAATGAATCAAGTCCCTCATAGTTGCGTTTCTGAACATGGAGACTGGTTGGCAGATAACTAGACACATCGTTGCTGTAACCGGCAACTGATACTATCTGACCGGGGTACAACGCTTTCACAGCGAGGGAATATTCAGAGGTGGTTTCTCTTGAAAACCCGACAAGCTTCCAGTTCCCGATATTTATTGTTTGCACATAGACCGGATTTGATACAGGAATAGTGCCACTATCATATTGAGCCATCAGAAGATCAGCATAGTTTACATTTTTTACTGCCCCAATGTCTCTTATATTGTTAATGCTTCGAGATTTGAATTCAGCAAGTTCCTCTCTGGTCATAGGTGTCACATTAACATTGATCGTATCAAGATAAGAGATTATCGGACCTGATAGCTCTTCCATCGGGCGGTTTAAAACTGCTATAACTTCATTTGAAAGCTTTTCACCTGTTATATACTGACCATTATCCCGTGGATTGATATCTCCTGAAGTACCCTGGAGAAAAACCGAATTCTCCGTATTTGTTCTTTCCTCTATCAGTTTACGTGCGACACCGGGATAATTCGCGCTGAGGGTATAGTGTAAACTGCCTGCAGTGCTGAAAACAGGATGGCATGAAGCAAGGAAAAGATAACTTTCCCTGTTGTCATCATATTTGACTTTCAGAACATCAACAGAATTGTCATACAATTCAGGATGATCCTTCAGACTCCTGTTATAGCCAATATCTGTTTTTCCTCTGCCAAAATAGAGATTTGCAGGAGAGAGCGTTGCCAAAGCCTTGTCAACAGCACTCAGGATCCCATTTTTAACGACAGAGTAAAGATAGGTCTGATTAGGATGATGATTATATTCCATCCAGGTCGGCCAGTCCATCACAACCGGGGCAAAATGGGTATGGCTCAGGTTCATAAGTACAGCATATGGTTCTATATGGTGTTTCTTATAGATCTCACTCTTAAGCATTCCCAGATATTTATCGGTAAGGCTGACAAGATCTATATTAACAATAACAACTGTTTGTTCCCTGTTTTTTATTGCAATGGCACGCGCTGTCAGATTGCCCTCTGACCTGTGGCTGCCTTCATAAAGTATATTTTCCTTGCTGACTCCGAAAATTCCGTTATCTGCAAAAGTGATATGCCTGATATCTTCCTTAATAGTGATATTATTCCTGTAGGCTATTTTAGACCATTCCAGAATATTATTGTCTGGCTTGCATTTAAAAATCATACCCTCTCCGGTAAGTGCAAAAAGATCATCATCCAGACCGGCAAGACTGATAATATTTTTCATGGTATTAAATGATTTCCATTCAATTCTTCCGCCATCAAGCCCGGTTATAAAGATCCTTCCGTCCGGATTACCGGCATAGATCTTCTTCCCGGCAACAGCAAATGTTGTAACAGTTCTATCAGCCGAAGCCAATGTCATCCACTTGATTTTTCCTGCATACGATTCAAGAATTTCCCGGTTATCTGTCATCGCAAACACTTTATCACCGGCTCCTGCAATGGCGACAAAATCCGGCGCTTTTCCCAGAGATTTCCAGCCGTAATGAACATCTGTTACAGATTTTGATAATATTTCACCATTACTTATTATATACAGTTTTTCCCTTGTTCCTGTCAGTGAAACAATATCCGGTAATTGTTCTTTCTTCACCCACTGAAGACTGAACCTGCCTTCCATAGGTGCTGCATATCCACTAAGG
>DNOQ01000419.1:0-11892 GCA_003501665.1 Bacteroidales bacterium
AATCATGAAGGTTCCATACGAAACAAGTATCATTGATATCAGGGATTTTCAATAAGTATTTCAGGAGAAAAAGAATTTAAAAAAATGTAACCTTTTTAAATATTTTTAGTTTAACCTGTGTGAAGCATTCAGAAATATCAAAATGGATAAATGCATCAGATTACATATAGTAATACTATTTCTTTTTATAAAGATCTCAATATTTCCAGACCTGAAAGCACAACATCCAACCATTGGCGGATATAATATTTATTACGGACATATTCATAATCATACTTGTTATTCAGACGGTCTGGGGACTCCTGCTGAAGCATATAGCTATGCCAGATATGTTGCCGGATTGGATTTCTTCGGTTTGGCAGATCATTCTGATGCTATATCATCTGCTGAATGGTCTGATACAAAAGCTCAGGCAGATATTGCCAATTCAGATGGCGTTTATACAACATTCTATGGATTTGAATGGACAAGCAGCACTGATCACATCACTGTCGTAAATACTGAAGATTATACTACCGTAGCCTTAAATCCGACATTTTCAGATCTGGTTACGTGGGTGTCAGATAAGAATACTGTAGCATTCTTTAATCATCCGGCCAGGGGAGATTATTTTGGATACAACAGTTACAACTCAGCAATCACACCTTCAATAAAATTTGTCGGAATGGAATTGTGGAACTATATCCATGGATTTTCATATCATTACTATGTAGATGGTTATATTCCAAACGATAATAAAGGCTGTTTCGATGAGGCTCTTACAAACGGCTGGATATTGGGAGCTATGGGATCGGGTGATGATCACATGGCAACCTGGGGGACAGCTCAGGATTACCGTATGGCGATCCTGGCAGACAGCCTTACCAGGACAAATTTATTTGAAGCCATGAAAGTAAGAAGGTTTTATAGCACACTGGAATCAGATATCAGATTATCATTTAAAATTAATGGTAAGGAGATGGGATCAGCAATTCCGGCCGGATCATATAACCTTCAGATTCAGGCAGCTGATGGCGGAGGAGAAGCCTTCACAAAAGTTGTTTTATATGATCAAGACCACAACCGTCTTAAAACCTGGACCCCTCAGAACTGCTCATTTACAATAACCGATAACATAAACACTGTTCCGGGTGATTACTATTACGTTAAAGTCCTTCAGGCTGATTCCACCGGATGTGCCGGACAGGCTATCTCTTCTCCTATATTTGTCACATCGATGAAGAGTGACGGACCTCAGACATTAATGATATGTCCGGAAACATGTACACCCCTTGAAAGCAATATATCCGGAGGATATCTCCCGTATTCTTATAAATGGTCTCCATCAACAGGACTTAGTTCCACGTCTGTATCCAATCCTGTTGCATGTCCCGCCATTAATACAACATATCAGGTCACAGTGACTGATGCAATCGGATGTACAGTTACTAACGAAATCACTGTGAATATAATCCCATTGCCAACGGTTGATGCCGGATCTTCCCTTTATCCAATTTGTCCGGGAGGAACATCAGCAGCCCTGGGAGGAAGTATCGGAGGTTCAGCTACCGGATGTGTATGGTCATCCGATGCAGGTGGAACTTTTTACCCGGACTCAACCTCGCTGAATGCCACATGGACACCTCCGGAAGATTTTACCGGTACGGCAGTTTTAACACTTAAAACCAACGGAGGATTATGTAACACCGAACCCGCAAAATCAAGTAAGATTCAGATAGTCGAGCTTCTGCCTTCAATTGTAATATATCCCAATCCGGCCTCTTCGTATGTGACTATTGAGATCAGAGGCAATACGGAAAATATCGATTTTGAAATATATAATTATACCGGTAAGATTGTATTACAAGGGACAATGTCAGATAAGATTACTCTGCCTGCCCGAAATTTAATACAAGGCCTTTATCTTATAAAATTCAGGTTTAATAAACATGTTGTAATTGAAAGAGTCTTTATAAGATAATGCTTAAATGGCTGACAGTAAGGATTGTATAACCAGAATGGGCGTTCAGCGCTGACCGTTTTGCATTTGGCATTTAAGTTTAACGTTTCAGGTCTGACATTTCAAGTTTGTTGTCTTATTCCAAAATGAACCTATGCCACTGAGCCGTTGAGCCATTGAGCTATTTTGCCACTGAGCCGTTGAGCCGCTGACCCACTTTACCTCTGCGCAATCAAATCCTTTTCCACAAAACTTTTTAAAAGCAAATCCGTAAAAAGAGTTAATGCGACTAAAGATTTTAAAGCATAGTGTCAGCCTCTGATTTTATTCCCGGGCATTGAGATAATACGGAAATGAGAAGATTGATAAAATTGATGTTCTTATTATTACTGCTATCTGTCGCTGGAACTGGTTGCTATACCGGCAAAAAAAACCTTAGCGAATTAGGTGGTCTTATGCTGCTTGAAAATACACAACTCAGCCGGAATGAGGCATACTATTCGAAACACAACAGGAGGGTGAAGAAGCAAGTTCATAGTAATTATAAGAAATTAAAGAGGAAGAATTACAAGATCAGGCATTTGAATTAATCGAACAGGATTGCTTCGCCGGGCTGCTAATGACAACATTTTGTCATAATGCCTGGAGTGCAAAATTTTTTGAATAAATCCTCGCGATGACGGTGTTACAAATACTACTATCGGTACAAGAAAGAAATTTGATTAGAACTGTTTTCTGTTTTAGGCTGCAACATTTTTATATTATTTTTCGTATCAGAAGGTCAAAACATCAACAGTCAGCAATAAAAACTAATCAAACCCTGAGAAAATGAAAAATCGCAGAATAGTAGTTCAGGACTTTAATAAAACAGTCAGAAACGCACTGCTAAAAGGTGAGATTATTTCCGGTATTGCAGCGAAACGAAGCGGTGATCTTATGGCTAAGTATACGAAAACAATGGTCAATAATATATTATATTACGGTATCTGGGAGAAGGATTTACTTGAAGGAAAATGGCATTTACTGCATTTTGGTGAAAAAAAGGAGGTTGAGCCGGAATGGAATGGCTACAAAGAGTTCTGGACACAATACGGGGAAAATGTTACTCCAATGGTTGCTTAACCTGGAATATAAAATGAAATGCCCTCAGAAGGCATTCTTCATTTAAAAAGAAATTACAGAATTCTTTTAAACTTGGTATCTGCATTTAATATATAGAAAATAGTACCTGTGAGGCTTACAGACAGATTGAATTTAATCATATTAATCGAATTAAATGAGACATTAATTGAAAAAAAACGTACTTTTGTGAGGTCTGATTTACATAATGAATTTAATCCGAAAAAGATCATGAAAAATTTAATGAAAACTCTGGGTATTGCATTATTTCTTTTATACCTGGTACCTTTGATCAATTCCTGTAAAAGATCCTGTCCTCCGGTTTTGACAACTTCAGCGATAACTGATATAACTCCAACAAGTGCCAGATCGGGAGGTAATATAACTGACGATAATGGATGCGACGTTATTGCCAGAGGTGTCTGCTGGGCAACTTCAGAAAATCCGGAAGTAACTGACAACAAAACTGTTGACGGCCAGGGAACAGGAACCTTTGAAAGTACTTTATCACCTCTCACACCCGGGACCCATTATTATGTAAGAGCTTACGCCACCAACGAAAACGGTACCGGGTATGGCGAACCGAAGGAATTTTCAACAGGTAATGTTGTTCTTCCGACAGTGACTCCGGCAGAAATAACATCAATAACTCTGAACACTGCTGTTTCGGGTGGTAATATCACCAATAATGGCGGTGGAGAAATTACTGCCAAAGGAGTTTGCTGGAGTAAATCTGAGAATCCTGCAACAGCTGACAGCAAAACTGAAAACGGTACCGGATCGGCTTCCTTTGTAAGTAATCTTGCCGGCTTGTGTCCAAATACCAAATATTATTTACGGGCTTATGCAACAAACAGTGCAGGGACTAATTACAGCAACCAGGTGACTTTCGAGACCATAAGCGGTATAATTTTTAATCCAGCCATTACTTACGGAACTGTAACTGATGTTGAAGGGAATACCTATAAAACGCTTCAGACAGGCTCACAGACGTGGATGGCGGAAAACTTAAAAACCACTAAATTCAACGATGGCACAAACATCCCCCTGGTTACCGGTAATACTGAATGGGCTAATTTAACAACGCCCGGCTACTGCTGGTATGGTAACGATGAATGTGCAAATAAAGGAGTATATGGAGGTCTGTATAACTGGTATACTGTAAATACCGGAAAACTCTGCCCGACAGGCTGGCATGTTCCTTCGCTTGACGAATGGGTCGCATTTATAAATTATCTGGGTGGTATAAATGCCGTCACCGGAGGTAAATTAAAAGAAACCGGAACTTCACATTGGACAGCTCCAAATACCGGAGCCACCAACGAATCCGGGTTCACAGCGCTGCCAGGCGGAATCAGAAGATACGAAGGCACTTTCGATCATAACAGAAATTACGGCAACTGGTGGTTCTCTACAGAATTCTCAGACACTGATGCATGGCGTTGGTACATGGATTATGAAAGTAATGTGTACAGAACCAATCATGATAATAATTATGGATTTTCTATCCGTTGCATGAAAGATTAACACAGTACATTGACTACTTATACAAAACAAGCCTTCTTTTAACCATGGAGGCTTGTTTTGCTTGGATTTTTAACCGGAACACTTATTAACCAGGCAGCAATTAAAACCATTACATATTATTGTCATATATCTATAACACCGTATCAATGAATTATTTTGTTAATAATTTGTTAATAAAATGCAGGTTAATAAACTAATAATACATATATTTATCCGCTTATTTTTTAATATTCTTTCGTTTTAGTATTCTATTTAACCCATAAATCAGCATATATGAAGCATATACTGATAATGAGTTTTTTGGCCTTAAGCACATGGTCTTATGCCACCAATTATTATGTCAGTAATACCGGAAATGATTCAGCCAGTGGAACATCCGAATCCACTCCCTGGAAGTCGATAACAAAAGTTAATTCAGCTTTTTCATCCATGGAGCCGGGTGACAGAATATTATTCAGACGGGGTGAAACATTTTACGGATCTCTTAGAATATCTGCAGGAGGAATTTCGGGGAATCCGATAGTGATAGGGGCTTATGGAACAGGAGAAAAGCCTGTTATTACCGGATTTTCAACAGTTTCATCCTGGAATAATGCAGGTAATGGCATCTATTCAAAGGTTATAGCCTGCGAGTCAGCCCCTGAGATGGTAACAATTAACGGAGCTCAATATGCAAGAGGCAGATGGCCAAACAGTAAGTTCTGGCCTGAGACAACAACCTGGGCTACTGTCGATTCATATTCAGGATATACTTCACTCACAGATGCAGAACTAAGTAACAGCTCTTATAACTGGCAGGGAGCAGAAGTTGTTATTAGAGCAACAACTTTTAATAATATATCAAGGCATCCGATCACTGATCAGACTGGTAATACAATTTCCTATACGGGAGGAACATCCACATATCATCCGGGTGTCGGCTGGGGTTATTTCATTCAGAATGATTTGAGGACTCTTGATTCATTCGGGGAATGGTTTTATAATAAAAGCACATCGACTTTTTACATGTATTTTGGGACAGCTAATCCGGTAAACTATTCTGTTCAGGTTACAACGATTAATAACCTTGTGACATTTACATCCTACAAGCATTATATAACTCTTGACAATATCTCATTCAAAGGTGCAAATAACAGTGCACTTGTGTGTTCATATAACGATTACGTATCGGTTCAGAATTGTGATATACAATTTTGCGGATGGTATGGAATATCAGCAGGCCGCTCTCTGTATCTGAACATAAATAATTGCACAATTGATCGTTGTAACGATAATGCACTGTTTACATACAGCTATTGTAATAACCTCTATTTCGGGTATAATACCATTACAAATACCGGACTGATACCAGGGATGGGTCAGGGCAAATGGCAGAGTGGTAAAGCTGTAATGCCAAGTCAGAGTAATGATGTAATAATTGAATATAATAAGATCTTCAGTTCAGGTTACACCGGAATACAGTGTGGCGGGAATAATCAGATCATAAGGTATAATTTTGTGAACACCTTCGGATTTAACAAAGAAGACTGCGGAGGAATACAATACAGTGCAGGAAATACCTATAATAATATTCAAATACTCAATAATATAGTTATGAACGGGATTGGACGTTCCGGGGGAAAACCTGCAGGACACTATGATATGGTAGCCGGTATATTTTTCGATTATTATTCTGTTGGTCCTATGACAATTTCCAATAACAGCGTCGCCAATATGGCATGGTGCGGTTATTTCACAAGTGGCAGTCAGAAATTCACAATAACGAATAATACATTTTATAATGCGAGGTATGTTTCAAGAATCGCGGAATTTGTCGACATACCTAATCCTTTGAGAGAGTTTAATATTTCAGGGAATATCTATTTCGCTAAAACTGCATCACAATTTGTTATGCAAATTGTATCTCAGAGAGATGATTTTAATCAGATAGGAATATTCAATAATAATTATTATGCAAGACCCCTGGATAATGCAAAACCAATCGTGCCATCAATAAACTGGAGTTATACACCGAAAACGCTGGAAGAATGGCGCACGCTCTCGGGTCAGGACCTTAATTCCAGAATCTCACCGGTTGCGCTTACTGATACTTCAGATATAGACTTTTATTATAATGCAACTAAATCAGATAAGGTTATTACACTTCCCGAACCCATGGTTGATGTAAAAGGCACAAAATATGCCGGAAGTGTTACACTTGCACCTTTTACTTCCGTTGTACTTATGGTTGATCCGAATCCGGCAGCAATCTCTGTACCCGTATATGTCAGTTCGGTTGTTGAGAATGCCGCACCTGCCATCCTGGATATGACTTATAGTGAAAACCTTGCCAATATAACACCCTCAAACACCTCCTTTATTGTTATGGCAAATGGTGTAAAAAAGGATGTTTACTCGGTCTCAGTTTCAGGCACCAGGGTGAGGCTCATTCTTACAAGCAATATTAAATATGGAGAAAATGTAACTGTATCTTATACCCAGCCGGCTGTCAATCCTTTACAAGGTACTACAGGAGGACTTGCTGCATCAATAAGTTCAAAACCGGTAACTAATAAGATCAATCCGGAGTCTTCCGGCGGCACCATACCGGTTTATGTCGGTTCTGTTATTGAGAGTTCCACCCCGGATCTCATTGAAATATCTTATAATATCGACCTGGCAAATATAGTACCTGATATTTCAGCATTCAGCATATGGTATAATTCTGTTCCGAAAACCATAAAATCAGTTGCGGTATCAGGAAATAAGGTGCTTCTCACTCTTCCTGCTGCAATTCAATATGCAAGTACAATTGTTACAATTGCTTATAACAGGCCTTCCGTTAATCCATTGCAGAGCACATCAGGAGGGCTTGCTGAAACTTTATCGGCTCAGGTTGTAACCAACAGGATCAGCTCAACGGCTCCACCTCCGGTTGTTATTGTACCGGTATATGTCAGTTCCGTTATAGAAAGCTCTGCTCCCGATGTAATTGAAATACGATATGATACTGATCTGGCAAATGTTGTACCTGATGTGTCTGCATTCAGCCTGTGGTATAACTCTGTCCCAAAAAGCATAAAATCCGTTTCTGTTTCAGGAAACAGGGTATTTCTGAATCTTCCCGCCCCTGTTCAATACGCGAGCACGATAGTCACAATTGCTTATACCAGACCCGCTACAAATCCGCTTCAGAGTACTTCGGGCGGCCTTGCTGAATCTTTAAATGCCCGGAATGTAACAAATAATGTAATTTCGGCTCCTGTTATTACGGTCCCGGTCTATTTAAGTTCAGTGATAGAAAACTCTACACCAGATATTATAGAAATGTACTATGACACTGATCTTGCAAATATTGTACCCGACATTTCAGCTTTCGGTATATGGTACAATTCTGTCGCTAAGAGCATAAAATCCATAGCTGTTTCCGGGAAGAGAGTATTACTTTACCTCCCTTCACCCATTATTTATGGAAGTACGGTTGTAACGGTTTCCTATACCAGACCAGCTTCAAATCCCCTCCAGAGTACCTCGGGAGGGCTGGCTGTAACAATGGGACCTCAGTCTGTGACAAACAATATAATCAATCTGACAAAATCAACCGGCAGCAGCATGATGGCAACAATTAATTATGATGAATCCGCCTATTCGGGATTTGTATATGAGATTGATGCATCACGAATTTTTGGTTTTGATAACAATAAAACATCATTCTACTGGAGTGTTCCGGATAATATTTCCGTTTCGTCAACAAAAGAGGCCAGAATCAGGTTTCTTTCACCTGTTGTCGCTGAAGACCGGTTCCTTGATTTTCAATTGACAGTTGATGACGGAATGATAAAAAGTTCAGCAGATTTACCCGTTATTATAAGACCGTATAAGCCTGATCTTGAACCGCTGAAAATAATAAATGCTTCAGCCGGAAATTATTATGCTGATGATTATCCTAAAAACGTTTTTGACGGCAACCTTTTAACAAAATGGTCGGCAAAAGGGAAAAGTCAATCTCTGCTGTTGATGCTCGAGGGACCCTCCAGAATAAGCCACATGATGGTGGCTTTCAATACAGGACAGAAATATGAAGCATACTTCGATGTATATGCATCCGGAGATAATATTACCTGGGATCCTGTTCTGATTAATGAAGCATCCTGTAATTTCTCAGGAAATTTCCAGGTATTTGATTTCCCCCCTGCTTTTGCAGAAAATGATTATTCATATATCAGACTTGACGGACATGGCAATTTTGTAAATGACTGGAATACCATCTCTGAATTGAAATTATTTGGTCATCCGGCTGAGAATTTTACGAAATCATTTGATACTGAAGTCGGAGTTTCCGTATATCCAATCCCTGCGAAGGATAATATAAATATCCTTATGAAATCATCCTCTGATGAGAAGAGAATGATAAAAATCTTCGACCTTAATGGTAAGGTTTGCCTGGAAAAACGACTTGATCCGGGTGTCAGCTTTATACAGATTCCGGTCAGTCTGCCACCAGGACCATATTTTATGCGAATTGTCCAGGGAAGCAAAAATGTCTATTCAAAATACTTAATACTTTGCAAATAGTTATATATTAGTCTTTCACAGGAATATTTCATTCAAGGCACCCGGGCCATGGGAGTTCTTCATCCGAAAAATGAGGGTAATGGAATTGATCAGAATATTTATAAACTGCATATTATTTGTTTTGATATTCATCAGTAATTCAGTTGCACAAACATATGGATGTACAGATCCGCTAGCCACAAATTATAATTCATCAGCTACAAAGAATGACGGGAGTTGCATTTATAGTGCCAGTTCTGTGACCCCTGCGGCAAGTTTTGCTCTGGCAGCTGCAATTGATGAAACATCAGGATTAATTAGCTGGAATAACTGCCTCTGGACACACAATGATAACGATGATATTTTTCTTTACGCACTCGATTCACTTGATGGAAGTGTAATCCAATCTTATCAATTGACAGGCACTTTAAACAAAGACTGGGAAGAGATCTCACATGATAATGATTTTATCTATATAGGTGATTTCGGAAATAATTCAAACGGTAACCGTACAGATCTGAAAATCCTGAGAATCCGGAAGAATTCAATTTTTATCAATCCTCTGAAAATTGATACAATAAACTTTTCATATTCCGACCAGACAGACTTTACGCCTGCGGGTTCAAACTATACTGACTTCGATTGTGAGGCATTTATTGTTTCATCAGATAGTATTTACCTGTTTACAAAGCAATGGGTAAGTCAAAAAACAAGTGTGTATTCTTTGCCGAAAACACCCGGAACTTATATGGCAAAGAAAAAATCAACCTGTGATATTGAAGGTTTAATAACCGGATCAGCTTATTTACAATCAAAGAAATTGATTGTCCTTTGTGGTTATAGCACTTTTCTGGAACCTTTCTTATATCTGCTTTACGATTTCAATGATTCTGATTTTTTCAGTGGAAATAAAAGGAAAATTTCCATCCCGTTATCTTTTCACCAGGTTGAAGGAATTGCCACAACAAACGGATTAAAATATTACATATCGAATGAAAGATTTACTTATTCCACTTTCCTGACTGTTTCTCAAAAACTTCATATAATCAATTTAAATTCATTCCTCGAAGATTATATTGAATCGATTCCATCATATACCATTGAAACAGAAATAAACAATACTTATACCATATTTCCGAATCCTGCAGAGAATTACATAAAGGTCAGAAGGAATGATTATTACAATCAGGAAGTATATTCAATACTAAATATTACCGGACAGATCATATTCACCGGTATCTTGTCCGGAGAAGAAGACCAGGTTGATATTTCATCATTATCCGCCGGGTTATATTTGCTCAAGGTCGGTGATAAAAAGCTGCACTATTTCAAAGTTTTAAAAAAATTAAGATGAGTACTGAACCTTTAATGTAACTTTAATTATTCATCTGAAAGACGAAAGAAAAAAGTAAAAAGACAATAGTGTCGTATTATTCTTCAACTTCTGTCTTTTTTGAAGTCAGGAATTAAACAGATTAAATCATTCAATTTTATATGATTTTTCAATGCAATGTATTATAGAAATACCGGTTTGAAATTTCAGGTTTATCGCTCCTGAACATACGGAAACCATTTTTTCGTAAAATAATCCCTGCTTTAAAATTAAGAAATGTTACCCTGGAGAGGGTAGTCCTTGCCTGAATCATGTAACCAACCGAAAGATTTACCTCTAGTTTTGGAGAGATTGTCCTGCTTAAACCTATCCCCGGATTAACAAATATCTTTGACTCATCATAGAATTCAGAAAGATGCACCATGCCTCCCCCATCGGCATAAAAATAAGGTGAAAATCTTCTAAGATACATATTGTACTTATATTCAAGATAAACCGGAAAAAGACCTCCCCCCTCATAGTGAAGATACCCCACTCCAACTCCTCCGAAGAAATTCCTGTCGATCTGGTAACCAAAAATATTCGTAACTCCATAATAATAAGCTGAATACACTGATCCGGGTTCATGAGGAGCTCCCTCCTCTCCGTGATTAACCAGTCCGTAAGCTCCATTCAATTCCGTTACATTTACAAATCCGGGTGTTGCCACATATTTGTAGGAATTATCAGCCAGAAATGCTGAATACTGTCCATTTGAAATTGAGACAGAGATAAAGTATACTAAAATGAGCAGGGTCTTTTTCATAACATTGATTTAAATAAGACTAATTTAGTAATAATCGGAACAACTTTACGTAATCTTGCGAATTATCGTACAGGATTGCTTCGCTTCGCTTCGCAATGACGGTGGTTGTACGGTTAATTGTGATTAACGGGACGGGTTGCTTCGCTGCGCTCGCAAGGACGGTGGTTGTACGGTTAATTGTGGTGCATGGAACGGATTGCTTCGTCGCTTCGCTCCTCGCAAGGACTGTGGTTGTACGAATAATTGTGGTTAGGGTACCGGGAAGGCAGAATTATTGATCAGTGTAACTCCGTGATACTCCGTGTACTCCGTGGTTAAACAAAAACAATAACTTAAATTCTTATCTAAAATAATTATTACTTAAATTCGTTACATAAATACAGGCAGATGTTGAGATTGAATTGCCGCTAATATTTAAAAATAATGAATCATAATATTTTAAGAGTATTACTTTTTTATATACTGATATCCGTTTTTAATGCAGCCGGGATCAGCCAGCCGGAAATGCCCGATGTACTGCAGAAAGGAAGTCTTCATGAACAACTTGACTACATTGAAGAGCGTACCAGGATTTATGAATACTACCGGGCTATCAGGGAAGATATGTTCCAGCAAATAAAGAAAAACACTCTTGAT
>DNOQ01000419.1:11954-12172 GCA_003501665.1 Bacteroidales bacterium
AAAGTCCTGGGTATGGATGTGAACAAGTATGCATATAATTCAGTAATGTGGATCATAATTGCCGGTCTCGTAACTCTCCTGGTTATCGTATTTCTTACTTTAAAAAGTAATCTGTCAGTAACCCGAAACACAAAAAAGGATCTCGAAGATCTGAAAACCGAATTTGAAGCATACCGTAAGCAATCCCGTGAGGCCAGGGAGAAGATGTCAATGGATCA
>DNOQ01000014.1 GCA_003501665.1 Bacteroidales bacterium
GCCATATCCGGGATTTCCGCCTCTGCGTATATCCGTGCCAGGTTGGTAGTTATTACTGCCTCAGAAACTCTGTTGCCTCTGCTTATGGACAGGTATTTATCAATATACTCATTCGCCTTTTTTGTTTTTCCTTCAGATAACTCAAGTATGGCCTGCCTGCGAATAATTAAAGGATCATCCGGGAAATCACTTTCTGCGCGGTTATAAAGTTTCCTCTCCTTTTTATACTGCCCTATTTTATGATACATAACGCCAAGGTTGGTATAGTTTGGGGTCCATGCCGGTTTGACTCCCCATTTTTTATAGATTTCCAGGGCCCTTTCATATTCAGGTATTGCTTTTTCATATTGTCCCAGATTAGCATATTGATTACCCAGGAGATAACAAACCATAGGTGACTGGTTATCAATTTCCCGCATTTGCCTCAGGCACCTTATCGCATCATTAGGAGTTTCAAAATAATTGGCATAAATGAATTCAGCCCTCATTCTTTCCTGCCTTGATAAATGGTCTTTATTTTCATTTACAATTTTGGCCCACTTTTTGGCTTCTTCATATAGCCCCTGATTTCCAAATGCAGAAGGAATCCAAAGCTTTGCACTCGAAAAATCAGGATCAATTTCAATAGCCCGGTAAAACAATTTTATTGCATTTGGGTAATCTCTTTCTCCGAAAATATTTACCCCTTCAATATAGTACCTGAAGGCTTCCGGCGAATTTGTAGATACTTGCCCAAAAGCTTCTTCATTTAATAAGGTCGGAAAACCTTTTTTCAACATGGTCACAATCAGATAATCTCTGACCATTATTGTAAGTGAATCCGTTAAAGTCAGAATTTCTTCAGCCTTTCCATCCAGCTGAAATGATTTAAAAACCTCCTCGGTTTCAGCATCCACCAGGTTTGCATGTAGGCGGATTATCTGGCCTATTTGCTTGATGCTGCCAAAGACAAAAACATCTGCATCGAGTTTCCGTGATACTTGCCGTGCAAGAGAAGGAGTGATGGATGCATAACTGCCAAGGTCGTTGTTTTGAAGCACATTGAGAACGGACTCACTTTGCCTTACTTTTAAATCCTGGGAATTGGAAAGGAAGTTGATCAGGTTGTCCTGGATCATCAGTTGCCAGAAGTTTTTCTCCGTATCGTTTGTCAGGTTCTGGAATGGCATTACCGCCACCGATACCTGGCTCTTATTCCTGAGTATTTCCAGCCTGTCGCCTTTAAATAGCTTTGGATATATGAACAAGCCGGCCAGTATCAACACCATGGCAATGAAAATGCCTGAAAGGATCTTTTGCCAGGTTTTTCTGCCGGGTTTGGTTGTTTTGGCAAAGTTAAATTTTTCCATTACCCTTTCTGCCGGTATCTTCAGGCCGGTTTCTTCCTTTACGACAGGTTGAATTCCTGACTTCATGCCAAGCATCATATCCTTGATTGCATGAGCCACCTTATTGATCTGGTCGCGGTAATAGGTACCATTTAGGTTCTTTTCAGGATTGTCATCGGGTTTCAATGGGCGGTTTACCCCCTGGGCTGTTTTGAATACGAAATCCATTGCGCGGAGAGGACCACCTGTTTCCTTTTCAAACAAAGCAATGTCTTCAGGTTCAGGATCGTGTATGCGAATGGGCAGGATCCTGTCGGCATAGTTTCCGCTTCTAAGCTTTATTTGCCTGCCAAAGGAATCCTCTTTCGCAAGTTTATTAAATGCAAGGAACTCAAACTGCCATGCATAGCTGTTGGGATCNNTATGGGTTTCCTGAAGACGGTCATGTGGATTCTCATCAAAATATACAGAGACATCTTCCTTAAAGGTTGCTTCCAGTTCCGTTTTCAAAGCATCAACAAAATTGCTCACCCACCTGTCGCCATTTGCCTGCCTGCCGGAGCTTAGCGAAGGCAGGTTGTCTTTCTGGCGGTAGGAGATGAAAATGTCGTAGTTATATCCTTCAATGATTCTTGACATCCGAGGGAATATTTTATTCACTATCAAAGTTAAGTTATCCTGATACCAAAGTCAAGTGAAGGTCAGTTTAGGAACAAAAAAGCCTCCCGCTCATTTCCGATGGCATAACTGTAAGTCAATCATATTTTAGAAATCGTGAATGTTTTAAATATAACCAACTACTTCTTTTCACGAGTAAATGTCATAGTTGATACGACCTTGCTATTTTGGCTAGTAGTCATTATCATCAAATCAGAAGATTTGAATTCTAATTTCCATTTTAAAGAAGCATTTTAGGGATTGGAAATATACTGATATTGAACTCCTTCACATATATTTTTCGAAGTAAACCACCATACATTAATATCAAGTCTTGAAGAAGGGTCCCAAAGCTGCGCATGAATATTTTTATCATTTTTTTCACCTGGAACAAAATTCAAAGGAATTTTGCTGGGATTACTTATAGTGACATTCTTTACCGGATGTCAGAAGAATGCTTTTGAACCGGGAGATACTCTGATCTATGATTCTCAATCTGCTAAGTTTATCGGTATTGATAAAGATAATTTTATAGTTATTGCCAAATCCGAAATGCTTCCTGAAGGGCTTGAAAAGAAACTTTCGGCTTATGGTGA
>DNOQ01000352.1 GCA_003501665.1 Bacteroidales bacterium
GATTGCTGAATCCTTTCTTCTATATTACCGGAGGTCCTTGGATCTACTGGGCTAGGGCTTTATCCCTGACCTTCCTTTCCTCGAACATGCAGCAGATGGTTCCTGCCATGAAAGGAAATGTCTTTTCTGAAAAATGGGCATACCTTGTTTATGAGACAGCCAAAGGTTCAGAGCCTTATGCTCCGGTCCTGGCACAGCTGAAAGCATTGACAAATCCCCTGAGAATTCAGCTTGTTGAAGAAGTTGACGACAGGGTTTCAAAGACAGTTACCGAGCTCTTCGTAGGTGATGGTGCCAGCGGCTGGGAAGGACGGGAAACGGGCCGGCATTGAGAGGTGAGTTGTGAGAGGTGAGTAGTGAGTACTTTGTACACTATTTTTTAATTACGCGGATATTCTTTATCAGCTTATAATTGTTATCTGTTACCTGTAACAGGTAAACTGAAGGGCTTAAGTCATTCAGGCAGATTTGACACGGATCGCTGTTGACCAGGCCATTTCTGATCTTTTTTCCTGTCAGATCAAAAAGCTGCCAGGTAAGTCTCTCTGATCCAATATTAAGATTTTCCAGCCAGATATAATCATCGGCAGGATTAGGATATGCATTTATCCCTGATCCGGCAGATTGATCTGTTTCAATTCCTACAGATGCATCAGGCTTAAATCTCGCAACGAGTACCTGTCCGTTATTTTTCAACATCACGGCTGAAATCAGTATCTTGTTATCCGGTTGAATGACCATTGAGACTGGGTAGGTTTGGATATTATAAGATCCAATAGGAGTTAATATTAATCCATTATTCCCGAAAGTGTTATCCGGGGCACCATATTCATTATATCTTGCCAGAAAAATATGCATGCTCCCGGAATCTATAAAATATTCGACGATAGTTCCTGCTATAATAATTTTACCATCCGGCTGTAATCCGACACATTGAGCATAAATATCGTAGTTCCTTATTATTTCCACTATTCCGTTATTGCCAAATGAATTATCAATGGTACCGTTTGAATTAAGACGAAGAAGTCTATTGTATCCGAAACATAAAAGAATTTTACCATCTTTCTGAATTGCCATATCATGCACATCCTCACCCCACTCCATATTGTAGGAGAACTCCCCTGATGATCCAAATCCCGGATCGAGATTTCCGGCTGTATCAATTCTGACAACATACAATTTCATGTTTAAGGCAGCATCATCGGCAATACTCTGACCTGCGGCAACTATTTTATTATCGCTTTGAAATTCAACTTCTTTAAAAGAGCGAAATTCAATACCAAATTTTGAAGTAAAATAACCTGTACCGTTAAAATTAAGATCCCGGGAACCATCAGGCTTAAATAATGCGATGGTATATCTTGCATCAAACATGCATGAGTAGCCAACAGCAGCTATTTTCCCGGATTTACTTAACGCTAAATCTTCGATTGCATCAAAACCGCAGATACTGGTTAAACTTAAACCATCCTCGTCAAATCCGGGATCAAGATCACCTGAAGTATCAAATCTGTAAATACAAAATGAGAGCTTGCCAGCTCCGCTAATCAGAATCTTACCATCCGGTTGTGCATTTAAATTACGTATATCATGGGAATAATATCCTGAATCTATTAAAGATATTCCAGATTTTCCAAATGATTCATCGAGTCCGCCATTGGCTTTTAGCCTGGCAACCCATGGAAAATTTTCAATATAAGGTTCAAACATACCTCCTACCGCAATTTTCCCATCGGGCAGCAGTGCTATTTCCCATGGAATCACGTTATTGTCTTTGCTGACGATTACTATACTACTATCCACTCCTCCGTCGCCGAATTGAGGATCAAGAAAGGCTGTCTGAGCCAGGCCTGTAAACAATACTATGAATACAAGAGTAAATGACAACAGGATTGTTTTCATCAGTATTTAATTTAATTTATTTTCTTTATTGGTCTGATGGAACCCGCATGTTTGGAAATTATATTCATAAATATTTGTATATGTAATCCATGTGGGTTTCATTCGAAAATAATATGACTATATTGTTGTTAATTAAGTAGTTCGTATAGCCTGTCCCGCCTTAAGCGGGAGAACCTTCATGATGGAAAATTATTTTCATAATCTTTTATCCCGCCTCAGGCGGGATGAAGGTTTCATATTAACAGGATAATGTGTAAATATTCAAATACGTAATTAACTTGCAATCAATTTAATCAAATTTCTTAAATATAAATTTAAACCTTTTTTGAAAATGACAATACTACTACTTAAAGATTTTCACTTGTTTGACAAAATCATTTATATGTTTTAATATACTGCGGCCATAACCGTTAATAATCAGATGCAAAATCTTATCATTACCTGTTTTCTTGATTCTCCCGTGGCAATTTTTAAAACATTTACAAATCCGCTAAGGATTCAGCTTGATAAAGAAGTAGATGACAAAGTTCCGGATACAGTTAGCATGCTATCGGCCGGCAATAGTGCCAGCGGCTGGGAAGGACGGGAAACGGGCAGACATTGAGAGGTGAGTTGTGAGTAGTGAGTAGTGAGAGAGAGGAAGAGGGGGAGAAAGGGAGAGGGGGAGAGAACATCTCGACAATTTTGAGCCGCATAGCGGCGACCTGTTTATAGCAAGAAGTGAATCACACCCCTTATTGAGCCACATAACGGCGATATTTTGTAGTAGATGAGTCATTCACCCTTTTTGAGCCGCATAGCGGTGACCTGCTTGTAGGATCAGACGTGTTACAAAATTCCTGAGCCGCGTAGCGGCGACCTGTTTATAGCCTGAAGTGCATCACACCTCTTATTGAACCGCGTAGCGGCGATATGTTTACGTAACATGGAATCAGAAAATTTTTTATTAATTTTCACAAAAATCCATTCTCATGACTTTAACAAGACGTAACTTCATTAAAACAACCGGAGCCGGAATGATTGCTGCAGGAACTCCATTACTTGCAGCAGATTCAGTATTCACTTCTCTTCCGGACAGCAAAATCCCTTTCAGACTGGCTATTGCCGGCTATACATTTGCAAAATTTAATCTGGATCAGTCTCTGGCAATGATGAAAAGAGTAAATGTCAGTTTACTCGGAGTAAAAGACTTTCACCTTCCCCTCGACAGCTCACAGGAGGTAATTGATCAGACTTTGTCAAAAATGAAATCTTTCGGGGTTGAGCCTTATGGAGTGGGTCCTATCTATATGAAAAGTAAAGCTGCTGTTGATCAGGCTTTTATCTACGCCAAAAAGGTGGGGGTAACTACACTTGTTGGAGTACCTGATGTCAACCTGCTTCCGTATGTGGAAAAGAAGGTTAAGGAATGTGATATTCGTGTGGCTATCCATAATCATGGTCCGGATCTTCCACTTTACCCGGGTGCAATTGATGTGTGGAAAGAAATAAAAGATCTTGATCCGCGTATCGGATTCTGTCTGGATATTGCTCATTCAGTCAGGCTGGGTCAGGATCCTTTTCAGGATTTTCTGAATTACAAAGAAAGAATATTCGATTTCCATATCTGGGATGTTGATAAACCTGAAAAAGCAGGTTGGTGTGTTGAAGCGGGACGCGGGATAATTGACTTCCCGCGATTTTTCAGGATGCTGCGTGAACATAATTATACAGGAACATGCAGTCTGGAATATGGAAAAGACATGAATGATCCCCTGCCGGGAATAGCTGAATCAATAGGCTACTTCAGGGGTGTGCTTGCAGGAATGGGACGAGCCACATAACGGCGACATGTTATAAAACAAATTATTATTCCGTTACAGCCCTGAAAGCATTCACTCTTCCAATCCCGCTGTCAAGAATAAATATTCTTGCCGTTCCCCCGGTGAATCCTGCATTCCATGCTTCAGGTGCATTTATTGCATCCATCCCCCACTGGTAAAAAAAATAAGGCTCATTACTTCCTATACTCGGCGGATTTCCTTCTGACACAAATTTATCAGGCTCTATCCATCTGATCATAATGTCAGAAA
>DNOQ01000404.1:0-1017 GCA_003501665.1 Bacteroidales bacterium
CTGGGCTTGCAAAGCTGAAAGCGATGCTGAAAATGCCAGAAAAAAATTTATATATCCTTTGAATCTCACCTGCTGTCAAAAAGTTTTATAAGTGGTTTTACATAATCCTCACCAGTGTTTATAAAAGCTGAATCAACCCCGCACTTTCTGAAGACATTATTAATACGTNNATTAATGTTTCTGCAGGATCATAAACTTTTATGGCTGCAATATCATGCTTATTGGAAGCTATCCTGAGCGCCTCTTCAAAATCGGGTGCGATAAAATCTGAAAGAATAAAGGCAGTGCATCTTTTCTTTATGGCATTTGTGAGAAATCTGAGAGGAATATCAAGATCAGTTTTGCTACTTTCCGGTTTGAAACCGAGCAGTTCCCTGATAATTCTGAGAATATGCTTCCGTCCTTTCTGTGGAGGGATAAACTTTTCAATTTTATCGGAAAAGAATATCACTCCGATTTTATCGTTATTGAATATTGCAGAAAATGAAAGAACCGCGGCAACTTCTGTCATTACATCCTGTTTGAAGTTCAGTGTCGTGCCAAAGCTTCCCGAACTGCTGACATCAATCAGCAACATAACAGTAAGTTCTCTTTCTTCCTCAAAGACTTTAACATAGGGATGATTAAACCGTGCCGTCACATTCCAGTCGATGCTCCTGATATCATCACCATACTGGTATTCCCGTACTTCACTGAAAGCAATACCCCGTCCCTTAAAAGCGCTATGGTACTCACCGGCGAAAATATGACGGGTGAGACCGCGTGCCTTTATCTCTATCTTCCTGACTTTCTTTATAAGATCGGTTGCTTCCATATATAAATTTTTCTGATCTCCCATCAACCCCCTTGCAAACCTTCCCCTATATTTTATGGAACTTCAACAACATTAAGTATTTCCGATATTATCTTATCCTGGTTAACGTTTTCAGCTTCAGCTTCGTATGTAAGTCCGATCCTGTGACGCATCACATCGGAACAGATAGCCCTGACATCTTCAGGAATCACATAGCCTCTTCT
>DNOQ01000404.1:1029-7826 GCA_003501665.1 Bacteroidales bacterium
ATCATGTTACTGAAAGCCGGAAGACCATATTTGGAGGGATTTCTGCTTGCAAAAACAATATTGAGGATATAATTCTCAATTTTTTCGTCCATATATACTTCCCGCACTATATCCCGGGCCCTGACAATATCAGCAGGTTTGAGCACGGTACTGGTCCTGGGGAATTCTTTTGCCAGGTTTTCCCTGATAATAAGCTTTTCTTCTTCCATCGACGGATAATCGATCAGCACTTTAAGCATGAACCTGTCGACCTGTGCCTCGGGAAGAGGATATGTTCCCTCCTGCTCTATCGGATTCTGTGTGGCCAGAACAAGGAATGGTTCATCGAGAGGAAAGGTTGATTCACCGATGGTGATCTGTCTTTCCTGCATGGCTTCAAGAAGAGCGCTCTGTACTTTTGCCGGTGAACGGTTGATCTCGTCAGCCAGAATAAAGTTGGCAAAAACCGGACCTTTCTTAACAATGAATTCTTCTTTCTTCTGGCTGTAGATCATTGTTCCGATAAGGTCCGCCGGAAGCAGGTCAGGTGTAAACTGAATTCTGCTGAATTTCGCATCGATTATTGATGCAAGCGATTTAATGGCAAGCGTTTTTGCCAGTCCCGGAACACCTTCGAGAAGAATGTGACCGTTTCCGAGAAGTCCTATCATCAGACTGTCGATCAGGTGTTTCTGCCCGACAATCACCTTATTCATCTCCATCCTGATAATATCTGTAAACGCACTCTCCTTTTCAATTTTTTCGTTGAGTATTTTAATGTCTGTGGTCTGTTCCATATCCTGAGTTTTAAAACAGTAAATTTAACTGAAAGTATAACTGATCCGTTCAGCATCTTCAAACGGTACACAAAAGAAGCCGGCTATTTAATAAAGAGGTGTTAATGAGTGTTAAAATTCTGTTAAAACGGAATTTAATTCTCTTCTTCTATTGACAACGGATTCCATCTGAAATCCGATCTGGCAGAACTTCTGACAATCAGAATCAGCAACAATGGCATAAAAGCATTGTTGTATGAATGTGGAAATATAAACATTATCAGAAACCAGATCAGGTTGAGAAAGAATACAAATCTGAAAAAGGAATACCAGTTCCTGTTCAGGATCAGCGAAATCAGACACAGAATTATAAAAGGACTCAGCCATACTATATTCAGGTTCCATTTCATTTGCCGGTGATCTGTAAAAAAATTAAAGAATATCATGAGGAAGGCAAGAACCGAGAAAAATGAAAAGAGGATGATATCAAGTATCCTGTTGTTACACTTACTTCTCACCAGACCTGATATAATAATGATTATGATAAGCAGGACAGAAAAGATAAACAGAGGTGCAGTATAAAATATATTTATTTCATGAGCCAGATTATCTTCAAGTATGGTTTCGGGATTCCGGAGAAGTGGTATCATTTTACCACCACGGTTGATCACTACGTCTGATAATCCCCTCTGCATATCAATCGGCAGGAACATCCTGTCGCGAACAGTAGCTTTCTTGTTTCCGGGGGATCCCATGAGAAGGTCAACCCCGAATCTCAGCCATGGAGCCGTTTTAAGATATTTTCCCACCAATGACCTGAAGGTGGGAGGCTTTGATTCCATATCGGGAGGATATAACATTCTGCTCCCTATTGCATTCTCAAGAAGATCCCTGATACGTGTTGAACAATCATCATAAAAGAAATCATAACGGTATTTTACATTTTCGGGTTTCAGGTTCTCTGCAATAAGCTGAAGCAGCATTTCTGTCTCGTGCGGCTCAAGATTTATCTTCTGAGACTGTACCCATCTTCCTTCCATAAAATACTCCCGGATGAATCTTTCATAAGTTGAAACTCCCAGCATATATTCAAGTCTGCCCCTTGCAAATTTCCATGCAAAAGCAGGGGTTGCGAAATCAAATACACCCCAGTTGTAAACTCTGTCGGTACCGTTTATATTATCCACTATCCTTAATGCACTGTGACCCCATCGTGAATAGGTTTCAGTACCCGGTCCGCATGTGAGAAGATATACTTCAGGAACATTTATATCCTGAGAGTAAAGATTCTGCGAAATAGTAAGAATTATTGCCGAAAGTACAGAAAACAGTTTTTTCATCAGTATATAATTTTTATTTTAATGGTCTGATGGAACCCACCTGAATGTAAAAATATTTTCATGTTTGTTTGTGATTTTTAAATCATGTGGGTTTCATCGCTTACACTATAAAGATTCAGGAATTCCTCTTTCCGGATACGAAAGTGCGAATAAGTATGGAAATATCAGTATCGTTACCTGCATTTTTTTAATTTTTGTTAAATTGCCGGAATTATCAATACTTTATTTGTCATGAACAGGAAACTGATAGTCGCACTTTTAGCAATATCTTTAATTTCAACATATTGCAAGAGGAGTGTGCAATTCCCGATAACCGATCTTCATATACATCTGAAAGACTGAATGGACAATTTTGACATTCTCAGAACACTCAAGTTCCTGCCTGGAATAATATTAGGACTTACTTTCCATGAATTCAGTCATGCATTTGTTGCTCAACGATGCGGCGATTCAACTTCAAGAGATCAGGGAAGAGTTACTCTGAATCCACTTAAGCATATTGACCCGCTCGGATTTATAATGTTGCTGGTTGCCGGTTTCGGATGGGCCAAGCCGGTTGAATTCAATGAACAGAACCTGCGAAATCCCAAAACCGATACACTTAAAATAGCAATATCGGGACCGATTTCCAATGCAATCCTTGCAATGGTGCTTTCGGTAATTTTCGCCATACTGTATAATACCATAAATTTTCCCTATTATTCCCTTACAACAGAGCTCTTTATCTATGCAATTTATATAAACTGGGGGCTTTTTATCTTTAACCTTCTTCCGGTTCCGCCTCTTGACGGATCCCACCTGTTACTCTCATATTTCAGGAAATATCCGGTTTTGTATAATGCTCTCTATAAATATGGAAGCTATATATTTCTGGGAATTATAGTATTATCTCTTGTGTCGAGTATCAATTTGTTACCGATCTGGCCGCTCATAAAGTTTCTCGGAAACGGGTTCCTTTCACTTCTGGGTTTCAGTTTCTGAGATTATGTAAAAACAACCAGTAACAAGCAACCAGCAATAAGCAACTGATCCAAATCTTTTGAAAATTATCTAAAATTAAGTACCTTGCAGAAAACAGGATTGGTGTGAAAATATTGATTTTAATACAGTTATTGATTATGGCAGGCTGCAGCGATCCTCAGGATGATAAATATGAAGCTGCGAGGAACAGGATGGTAAAGACCCAGATTCAGGAAAGAGGTATTAATAATACGGCAGTGCTGAATGCTATGCGCAAAGTTCCGCGACATCTTTTCATGCCGAAGGAATATCAGAATGATGCATATAATGATTATCCTTTGCCGATAGGTTACGGACAAACCATATCACAGCCATTCATAGTGGCCTATATGACTGATGTGGTAAAGCCCGGTAAGAAAATGAAGGCTCTTGAGATAGGAACCGGATCAGGCTATCAGGCAGCAGTTCTTGCTGAAATTGTGGATAAGGTCTATACCATTGAAATTGTGCCAGAGCTGGCAGTTGAATCGGCTGACAGGCTCAGGAAAATGGGTTATGAAAATATTATATGTAAATACGGGGACGGGTATCTGGGCTGGCCTGAACATGCTCCGTTCGACATTATTATTATTACTGCTGCCGCAGAGGAGATCCCGCAACCTCTTATCGATCAGCTTGCCGAAAACGGAAGACTTGTGATTCCGGTAGGTAAACCTGCAGCTGTACAGGAACTCATCCTGATAACAAAAAAGAATGGCAAACCTGTCGAAAAGCGACTTACTTATGTTAGATTTGTGCCTTTTAAAAGATTATGATCCCGGCAACGGTAGGAACAATCTTCAGATATAAAAAACAGGCTAATCATTCCTCATAGTATGAAACCGAATGCTTCTCAGGTGGCTCAGGAAATCCTGAAAATCATTTCCAAAGACAGACTCAGAACCAATATCCTCAAAAACCATGAGCAAAAGGCACTTGTATTCCTTGTTCAGCGTATTCCGCCATGGATTAAACCGGATCACCTTACATTAACAGGATTTATCGGAAGCCTTACGGTTTTATTAAGTTTTATCCTGGCAACATATCTCAGCAGGTATTATCTTCTTTTAAATATACTTGGTTTTACCATAAACTGGTTTGGCGACTCCCTTGATGGCCGGCTTGCAATTCACCGTAATAAGTCCAGAAAATGGTATGGATTTTCACTCGATCTTTCAGTTGACTGGATAGGCACAATCCTGATTGGTCTGGGATTTGTTATCTATACCGAAGGTGTCGGGGAATTGCTTGGATACGGATTTGTTGTGCTTTACGGATGGGCGATGATCACAACTCTTTTAAGGTATAAGATCACAGGGGATTATACAATTGATTCGGGATTACTCGGGCCAACAGAAGTGAGAATAATAGTTTCAGCCATTTTATGTATTGAGGTTTTCGTGAAGGATTCACTTGTTGCGGTTTCCGGTCTGGCATGTATTATTCTGCTGATCGTTAATATATCTGATCTTCTTAAAATGCTGAAAGTGGCAGCCGGCAGAGATGAGAAGGAAAAGGATCAAATAACGGAGGCTGAGGCCAAGACGGTATCACACTTGAAGCTTATCATTTGCCGCTCGATTCAGGCGGAACAGACAGAACACCAATGCCATTAACACCGTCAGCGTATAGAGCGACAGACTTGACTTAGCATGTTTTAGTCTGAATTATATTCCATTACATAAGGCTTCAGTCTTTCACCATGATTTTAGGTTTTGATATAACTGTTAAGTTTTGTATTTTTGCTATGCTCGATGCTTTTATTGCAACTACAAAGTTTCAGGATTATAAAGCAGTAAATAAATAAGAACGATATGAAATTATTGGTTGAAATACGAGACAATAAAGCAGCTTTTATTATGGAACTGCTCAATAATTTTCCTTTTGTTAAGGCAAAGCCCATTACAAACGAAAAGGCGTTGCTTTTAGAAGAAATAAAGGAAGCTGTGGAAAACGTAAAACTGTCCAAGCAGGGAAAACTAAAAGCTAAACCACTCACAAAGCTTCTCAATGAGCTATAATGTTGTTACAATTCCACCGTTTGACAGGCAACTAAAAAGACTGGCTAAAAAATACCATTCCCTTAAAAACGAGCTGGCTGAACTAGGCAGAAAATTAGAAGAAAACCCTGTAATGGGAAAACCCATCGGCCAGAACTGTTATAAAATAAGACTCGCAATATCGTCCAAAGGTAAGGGCAAAAGAGGCGGGGCAAGGATAATAACCTATGTTTATACTGCCGGTGATACTATTTATATGCTTGCCATTTACGATAAATCCGAACAAAACAATATTTCTGACAAAGAACTTAATGAATTGCTCAAATTCATATAATAATAAACCTTGAACCTCATCCGTTTTTTGTTAAAGGATCCATAAACTTTTTGGCTTCTTTCTTTTTTTGTGATTCCGGCGCGGGTGTTCGCTTTGCTGGCGGGCTCGTCGTTTCGCTCCATAGATCGAATACTGATGTTTCAGTCAGCATCCTGACTTGCATGACCAAACTGGTCAGGTAACATAAGTTCGACTGATGTGGCATAAATTAAGAATCTTAAGTCAATGTCGTTTAGTTAGTGAAAAATAGTTAATAAAAGTCGATATAACAAGTTCTTTGAAAAGCTGATTATTGGTGATGTTTATTATCTTAGGGGTATAATGACCACTATAGTAAAGCTGTTAAAAAGTCAAAATTTCGTGAAAATGCAATTAGTCGCATAACCAAAACCATTGAAGATGAAGAAATTAACTGCCGTTCAAAAGACGGCTTTACAGGGGTATTCTCACGAGACCGGAAATTAAATTTCAAAAAAACAGTGGTTTTCATATCAAGAGGTGTAAAAAGTTCACTGCAAAGGGAGTTGGATTCCTTCTATAAAGAAATAACTGGAAGCGAATTCAACATCCGGGAAGTTACCAAAGGAGCATTTACGCAAGCCCGGTCAAAGCTCAGTCATGAAGTATTTATCAAAATGAACCAAAGTGTTAATAACACTTTTTACTCAGAGGCCCCATATCTGGTATGGAACAAAATGCGATTATTGTCTGTCGATGGTACAAGGCTGGTTTTACCAAACCATAAAAGCGTTAAAGAAGAGTTTGGGGAACACAGTTTTGGACCCAAAGCTGACAGCAAACGATCACTGGCGATGGGTTCATTTTTATACGACCCGATTAATATGCTCACCCTTGATGCTCAAATAGCTCCTTATGCATCAAGCGAAAGAGAACTATTGTATAAACATCTTGAGAAAATTAAGAAAGGTGATTTGCTGTTACTCGACAGGGGATATCCAAGTATTGCTCTGATATTTTTACTTACTGCACGCGGTATTCGGTTTTGCATGAGGATGAAAGAAAACTGGTGGCTCAATGTAAAAGAATTCTTGGAGAGTGGTAAGGAGCAACAGATTGTATCATTTCGTTTGCCTCAAAAAGACAGGGAACTGTTAAAAGATTATCCCCGGATGTATGAAAAGGTAATAAAATGCCGGCTTGTTAGTGTCAGTTTACCAAATGGAGAAAAAGAAATCCTTTGTACATCGTTGATGGACAGCCGGAGATATCCGGTAGAAGATATTGCGGAACTTTACCACTATCGGTGGAATGAAGAGGAAGGGTACAAACTTTTCAAATCAAGACTGGAGGTAGAAAATTTCTCAGGAAAAACAGCTTTGGCAGTAAAGCAGGATTTTTTCGCCAAAGT
>DNOQ01000038.1 GCA_003501665.1 Bacteroidales bacterium
ATTTTCCTCTCCTTTAACAGTAAGTTTTATCCCCATCAGATTAAATACCGATTTCGCCCATTTCATTGAAAGGAACCTGACCAGCTTTTTAGCTTTAAACCAGGATAAAAATATTACAATCAATACTCCGATTGCAGTATAACAATAAAGTATTCCAAATACCGGGACCGAGAGTATTGAGTAAATCTTAGAATTCATTTTCCATTGCCGGTTATTTCAATGTGGCAAGGTAAAATAATTTTTGAAATAACCGGGACTTTGCTGATATCAGCGGCCTTTTGATATTTTTATTTCCCCGGATCATCTACACCCCGGATGAAAATCCCGTGCCAATACCAGTGATTTTGATTTTTGGATCGGTCTTCTGATTCTTTTACAGGTTAATTATTTTTATCCCAGCTGCTGATTATCGCCCGTACAGCATTCAGCACTTCTGCGTCATTTATTATATACCAGTCTAAAGATTTATCGGTAACTGTTTTATCTGATGAGATATGGTAAAAGATCAGGGATTTGATCAGTGTATATTTTTTCTGAATCCCATTAAGAGCATCCACATACCATTCGGCACGGTCACCCCCTACTGCAAGAGAACTGAACTCGGTAATTATCATCGGTTTGTTGAATACACTTAAGTCCTTATAATAGTTACCAAATAATTCATCAAAAGACCACCATTTACTCCAGGTAGTGACCGTTCCATAATTCAATACACCCGTACCGACATAATCAACATAATCGTCGCCCGGGTAATATTCTTTGAAATGGCCATAGGACTGATGCGGGCTCCAGATCCAGATTACATTGTTTACGCCATTTCTCAGAAAGGTATGATGAATATGCCTCCATGCTGCCACAAAATCCTGAGGTTCATTATTTTGTGGACCCCAGGGATAACGATAAGGGTCGTTCATCTCGTGTCCGACCCTGACAAAAACAGGAAGTTGAATATCTTTCACCGCCAAAGCCCATTTAACAATATATTTATCATACACTCCATTGGCAATTTCTTTCAGGCAGCCTTTGTCTCTCTCTTCAACTTTCGGGATTCCGGGATATTCTTTTTCGTCAAAAGCGCTTAACCATGGCTCCCATGTAATTACCGGAGTTGAACCCAATCGCAAAATGGTCTTCACCTGTAATTCCGGGAACTGGTGTTCAGGATTACTCCCCCACGCTGTATATATATGAATCAAAGGGAATGTTATCCAAAGAGAATCTTCCAGATTAAGAATTGATTCATATGATTCAACTGAGTGGTAATCCGAAGCTCCCCAGAAAAAATCATCCGGATTCATCAGCAAAGAAATATTTTCCTGATACCGTTTGTACCATTTTAATTTATCAGCTCTCTTATTTTCACGTTTTGCAAGAATTGTTTTTTCTTCAATGCTTTGAACCATCCTGGCTGTACCTGAAAACAAATTTTCCAGCGGGCCTTTTGATTTGTTCCCCAGAAAAGATAATCCCGTAACTATCAAAAAACCAACAGATAGTGCCAATATTGTAAATAAGATTCTTTTCAAACTATGTTTAATCATTGGATTGAGATTGAGTTAATAATTCAATAGCTTCTTCTAACCTGTAAACAGGCTGGAATCCAAGGAATTGTTTTATTTTATTATTATCACCCATCATATTCCATATTTCATTTTCGCGATATGGTAGTGCACCATAATTAATAAGGTTATCTCCGG
This sequence comes from Bacteroidales bacterium, assembly GCA_003501665.1. Lineage (GTDB taxonomy): Bacteria > Bacteroidota > Bacteroidia > Bacteroidales > VadinHA17 > LD21. Next base: position 1,698 of record DNOQ01000038.1, read on the forward strand.
TAAACTTGATTTTTAATTTCCCGGCAAGCTCTTTTAAAGTGACCCCGGCACCACTGCATACATTAAATACTTCTTTTAGCGATTTTGCATTGGTTGCAGCCAGAATAAAAGCGGAAACAACATCATCAATATAAAGATAATCACGAATTTGCTCCCCACCGGTCATATTGAACGGAATATTATGTTGCAGGGCATGAATTAACTGAGGAACAAAAAAACCATCGGGCATGTTACTGCCGATAAAATTAAACAGTCTTAAAATCGTAAAATTCTTTTTATACAGATTTGAATAAGTTCTGATGGCTTGTTCACCAAAAATCTTACTGAGAGAATATGGGGAACAGGGGTCCGGTACTTGATATTCGGTAAAGGGGGCAGGATTATTACCGTATACTTCACTGGTTGAAGCGAAAATAAAATTTTCATATTCAATTTCCTGCAAAGCCTTGAGAAGGTTAATGGTACCGTAATAATTAACATTCATGATATGATCATGATTCTCAAAGCTCCTCTCCCTGTTTAATAAAGCTGCAAGATGAAAGATTATGCGGGGATTTACCTTCTGAACGATCTTCCCGAGACTATTTTTATCAGTTATATCGATTTTATATTTATTTTGATTGTTTGTTGCCATAAGGTCAACAATATGAACCCTGGCTCCCATGATTTCCAATGTCTCTGAAAGGTGAGAACCGAGGTATCCTTCTCCACCGGTAATTAAAATCCTTTTATCCTTTAAACTGCCCATACCAGGTTATGATTTACAGCATCATATATATAATCCTGAATATCTTCTTCTGTATTTACCATATTTTTTTCATAGAATCCCTTGTACCAAAGAATAGTTTTCCGGATAGTTTTATCAATATTCCAGACCGGCTTCCAGTTCAGCTGCCGGTATGCCTTTGAGCTGTCAAGCATAAGCAAATAGGCTTCATGGTGTTGGGATCTATCCTCAGTATGTTCCATTTTTAATTTATCCCAGTGTCTTTCGGAACGCTTATACAGTTCATTTACAGTGATATTATGCTCCGGGCCGGGGCCAAAATTCCAGGCTCCGGCAAATTCCGGTTTTTCTTCCAGGAGCCTCCATCCCAGAGTAAGGTAGCCGCTTATTGCTTCCAGTACATGCTGCCAGGGTCTGGTAGCCAGGGGATTTCTGATAGGGACAGAATAATTCCCGGCAGCAGCCCTGACTATATCCGGTATCAGGCGATCTTCTGCCCAGTCACCGCCTCCGATCACATTTCCAGCTCTGCAACTGGAAAGAAGCACATTATGTTTGTTGCCATAACCGGAAATATTAAAATACGAGTTCCTGTAAGAGGATGTGAGTATTTCTGCACAACCTTTTGATGAACTGTACGGATCAAAACCTCCCATAGGATCATTCTCGCGATACCCCCAGATCCATTCCTTGTTTTCATAACACTTATCGCTGGTAACATTAATGATAACTTTTACGGAATCGATTTTACGGCAGGCTTCCAGCAGATTTAGTGTTCCGATCACATTTGTAGAATAAGTTTCAACAGGATCAGTGTACGAAGCACGTACCAGGGCCTGGGCTGCCAGATGGAAGACAATATCCGGCCGGATTTCATGCATAAAATTATATAATTTATCAGAATCACGAATATCAGCTTCCATTGAATTTATAGTTAAACATAGCAGTGAGATATGATCTGGTGTGGATGGAGGCTTTAAAGCATATCCGAAAACTTCTGCTCCCATTAAATTCAGCCATTTTGCCAGCCAGGAGCCCTTAAACCCGGTATGTCCCGTTACAAGCACTCTTTTACCCTGATAAATCTCTCCAAAAAGCTTTTTCATTCTTACCATAGCTTCCATAATGCTGTATTTGATTCCCACATTTCGTTCAGTTGTTTGTTGTCTCTTAATGTATCCATCGGTTTCCAGAAGCCGGTATGTCTGAATGCATATAGTTCACCATCTCTGGCCAGATTCTCCAGAGGAGCTCTCTCCCATATGGTTTTATCACCTTCGGTAATATAGTCAAACACTTTTGGTTCGCAAACGAAAAATCCGGCATTGATCCAACCTCCATCACCGGGGGGTTTTTCAATGAAGCTGTTAACCCTGCCGGAAATCCCTTCAAGTTCAACCCCTCCAAACCTTCCTTCCGGCTGAACAGTAGTCATTGTAACCGATTTCCCATGTAACCGGTGAAAATTTACCAGATGGTTGATGTCAATATTACCGACACCGTCACCATAAGTGAGCCCAAATGAATTATTCCCGACTATATCTCTGACTCTCAATATCCTTCCCCCGGTCATTGTATTGAAACCTGTATCAATCAATGTAACTTTCCATGGTTCCGCATGGTTATTTAGTATCCGGACCTCATTTTTTGCAATATCGATGGTTACATCGCTCCGATGAAGGAAATAATTTGCAAAATACTCTTTAATGATATATCCTTTATAGCCAAGCAAAATAACAAAATCGTTGAATCCAAAATGGGAATAGATCTTCATTATATGCCATATTATCGGTTTGCTCCCGATAGGGATCATGGGTTTTGGCTTCAAATCAGTTTCCTCGCTCATCCGGGTCCCGAAACCTCCTGCTAAAATCAGTATCTTCATATTATACTAACTTTTAATATCATTATTAATCATCGGAACATCTACTTTTTTCCAGGGTTCATCCTCTTTCAGCCAGACTGTTTCCAGTGCAGCAAAAATGCCAATAATTGACTGAATGAAAGCAATGAAAGCAAATCCCAGCATACCCCACACCCTTTCTGCAGTGAAGGAGAGTTCACTCTCGGGGAGATAATATCTTCGGTGAATATAAACGGCAACAGCTGTGATCATAAACAAAACACTGTACAAAATCAGAGGCCGTATAAAGACCGTTATTGATCCGATCAGTGCTTTTTTTGAGGTGGGAAGATATGGTATGCTGGCATTGAAAAGTGACAGGATGAACCCATAAAAATATACAGGCCAGCTTGAGAATTTTAATATCATTCCACGCCAGTGGAATTTTCTTTCAGTTTCGGGATGACATAAAAATTTCTGGACGTACGAATAAATTAATGTTGCGATAACCAGAAATGGCACCCCGTGAAGGATAAAATCCACAAAAGTCATCTTGCCGGGAATTATTCCGGTAAGAAAATATATAAACGGTACCAGTATAAAAAAGAGGGTAATGGTGCCTGTAAGAAAATAGGTACTTATATACAAATATACTATCCGTTGCCAGAAAGATAATTTCGTGAAAACTTTCGGAAGCTCGGCAAAAAGGATCTCAAAAGTTCCTCTGGCCCATTTTATCTGTTGTTTATAAAATGAAGTCAGATCCTCGGGCACAAGACCCCGGTTGACAATGACCGGATTATATACTGATTCCCATCCTTCAGCATGCAGGCGTATACTGGTCAGCAAATCTTCTGCCAGACCTTCGGCATGGCCTCCGATGCTCTCCAGAGCTTTCCGGCGGAATGTACAATTGGCACCAATTGCCACCGCGCTACCGTAACCAAATAAACCCATCTGGGTAGGGCCATAAAAAAGATAGGTTTGTTCAGCAGCTGCCCGGGCAGTAAATGAACGATATTGATTATAATATCCCTGACTGACCTGAACAAATCCTACCTTCCCGTCCCTGAAAAATCCCAGGGTTTGATCCAGAATATTAGGGAATGCAATATGATCGGGGTCCAGAATCAGGATAAATTCTTCATCTGTCCGTCTGAGTGCTTCGTTAATCTTCCCGGCTTTTGCTCCAGGTACGTCGACCATATCCATCCAGATAATGTTGTTCTTTTCGGCTAACGCTCTGAAAGCAGGGTCCCGGGTACCATCAAGTAAATAAGTATTATGCGGATAGCTGATATTATTTAATGCCTCAAAAGTTTTTTCAAACATCCCCAGTGGTTCACCCGGTGCACTGGTTGTGAAGATAGCCACACTTAAATTATCGTCAGGTTCAGGTACTGATCCTGGTTTATTCAACTTTAAATAATTTAACCAGACAAGAATTATCCTGAACATTACATACCAGAAGAAAAAACTGAGAATTATAAAAAGAGTAAGATTTGAGATATGTTCACCGCGGAACCACCATTCTGCAAAATTAAAGATACTGATGATCCCGGCCAGAGTGAGTATCAAAATTACAAACCTGTCGGTACCTGAAACACCTGCCGCTTCCCTGAATTGCCATAGGTTATTCCTTCTCATCTCTTTCATCCCAAATACTTACCTTTAGTGAAACCATACCTGAATGACTTCTGTAAAAATGTGTATTTGACAATATATATTCGGATTGAATTGACATTCTCCTGCTTAAACGCCATTTAATGAATATTGTTCCATCATATGGGTGATATTCATCTTCATAAAAATCTTTCTGGACAGTTAATCCGTTACTTCCATGATTTGTCAGAAAAAAGTAAGGATTTTGAGTTGTTGCCAGAAATCCATAAGTCAGCTTTAATCCGGTTTCAAATTCCGGGGAAGGATTATATCTGAACTGATAGATAATAAAATTGATACTTTGATCTTTTGGAGTAAAATAAGGATTGTAGTACCCTGTGATCTGCAAATTAAAATGCCATGAGGCAATTATTTGATCTATTGTCTTTACGGGCGAAAATCTGTCGTCTTCCGAGTTACTGTAACTATATGCGTAACCCACACGGCTTTCTGTTCTTAAAATCTTTAATGGAGATGAAACCACCCAGAAGCTTGATGAATAAACTTTATTGTCATCGCTGTAAAAATAATTTATATCATGCCCGATCCTTCCCATCCAGCCTCTTTTGCCTGTCCAATTGAGAGAAAGGTCATAATGCAACCTTTGAATCGGATTAGTCATATTTGCTTTTGTGTACAGATAGGGTTTATGCTCGGCCAGTAACTCAATACTGAACTGACGAAACAATGTTTTGGTTAACTTCAATTTCCCCGTAAAAGATTCTTCATTCGATGGAAGTTTAAATACTCCCGCTCCTAAAAGAACCGTTGTATTATGTTTTATAATGTTTATTTTATTAATTGCCTGAATATCATATGTTTGATACTGTATCCCTTCAGAAAAATAACGTGGTGCCTTAAAAGTGACAGAAGGATTAAGAAATGCCCTTTTTGAAAATCCGGCCTCAACTGAGGGACCCAGGAAAAAGAGTGGCTGATCATCCCTTGTAATATCTGAAGAGATCTTAATCCACGGGGATTTGGCAATAAGTAATTCTTCATGTAATGACATTGCATTTTCATTTTCCGGGTGATCTGAAAGAACTTTATCTATTCCGGCCATCGCCTTTTTATAATTATACTGCCAGTATGCCATCTTAGAGTCAGCTATCAGAACATCGGCACCAGGATTATCATATGCCATATACCTGTTAATAACAGGAGAAGCCTTTTCAAACTCCCCGATGTCAACCATCTTAATGCCATAGTCCAGTAACAGGTAATGATCATCGGGATGCTTTACTATTGCATCCTCATAGAGCATTATTGAAAGATTGAATTTTTTAGACCAGTAAGCCGACTGGGCATATAACCACTGTGTGTTTAAATCTTCCGGATGTTTTTTATTTATTACCTTTAATAATTTACCGGCATGTTGATATTTACCTGAATCAAACAGCATCCTGGCCTTTTTCAGTGAATCGTCGTGATTCATGGAAAATGCAATATGCGGGAAAATTAAAAGTAAAAGCCTGATCAATGAAATTACTGAATAATTCATGGATTTTTATTTGAACATCATCAGACTCTGAATACCCTGATGACAGATACACTGACTTTTTGTATATTCTTCATAGCATAAATTATTATTAAATGTATCAGACGTTAATATAATCCTGACAACAATTCAACGGCAAAAATTAATCGTTCCCAAATGAAGATGGGATGAAGACGGATTGAAATTAGCATTAATAGATATATTCAAACCAAAATTGACTAAATTGACAAATCCGCCCGGATGATTAATGCAACCTTTTTGTTTATATTCTGGTATACTATATTAACTTAGGGATTAATTGATTATTACTTTAAACCACCATTTTTAAATTTTAAAATCAGAAGTGAATTTTAAATATAATATATTGAAAAATACTATTGCAGCATTCTTTATTTTGATTCCCTTATTCTCTTTAATCCAAGGAAGAGATACTCAAAATGTCATTCAGGCCTCAGAACCGGAATCCCCGCAAGACACAAAACAGAAACTTGACAGTCTGGTAGTCCAAAATTGGGACACATTAACAAACAAATGGGTGGTTGATTACAAAGAAGAATACAATTATAATTCTGAAGGCAGATTGACATTTTTCGTAACTTTTAACCGGGACCAGGCAACCGGTAAATGGTTGCCTTCTTATAAAGAGGAATATAATTATACAAACGGAAATCTAACGCTATACATTGATTATTATTTTGATAACAGCACTAATCAATGGATTTATGATGACAAGGAAGAGTATGTTTACGATTCCGGTAACAAAATGACAAAATATATAACGTATTACTGGGATGGAACAAGCGGTAAATGGATGTCTTCTTTTCTGGGAGAGTTCTTTTACAATTCTATAGAGAAAATCAAACAATTTATTTCGTCATATCGCGATGAAACAGCAGGCATCTGGATAGCTTCATATAAAGGAGATTATGGTTATACTGACGGTAATCTGACGCAATATTCCGGTTATTACCGGGACGCGGCTACGGATACCTGGATAGAATATTTCAAAGCGGAATACAAATATGATAAATACAATAAGTTAATGCAATATATCTCATATTATTCCCATCCGGCTACAAAACAATGGGTAGCTGATCTGAAATATGATTATACCTATAATACATCTGACAATCTTGAACTAACCGTTGAATCTTATTGGGACGGATTACTCAGAAGATGGACACCCAGAAAGAAACAGGAATATTCCTATGATACCGGCAGAAATATGACCCTTTATCTCGAATACTACTGGAATCAATTAGGATTTAACTGGAAACCTACTTATAAAGAAGAATACGACTATGATAATACATACAGTTACTCTGATTTAATTCTGCCACCAAAAGAAGGGAACGAAGTCACTTTCAATCATATGCGAACAGGATACCAGAGTTATATTTTTAATGAGAGCCTGTACCGGTGGATACCATATAAAAAGGGGAATTATTATTTCTCGCCAAATAGTACCCCTGTTGATGTCTTAAAGATAAAAACGGATAATGCAAAAATATACCCTAATCCTTTTTCTGAATACATTTCATTCAGTTTTCCGGCCAATTATTGCCAGATTATTTTTGAGCTTTCCGATTACCGCGGCAGATTAATTGAGCACAGAAATATCAAAAATGACGAAAGACTAAATATGAAAAAATTAAAAAAGGGCCTTTACTTCTATAAGCTGTCAACCGATGGAATTATTCAAACCGGCGTTTTAATAAAAGAATAGAAAATTATTTACTGAATCATGATTTAACAATTTTGGAACAAAGCATAAAATAACCTGACCGGCAGATATACCAGGTCGTGAGGCAACTAAACTCCATAATGGAACCAGTTTATACTTTTTGTTACCAGTTAGCATCTGAATGAGATTCATCTTAGAAAATATAAATATCTTTATTATTTTTACGATTGCAATACAGTCTTTACTGTTTGCAATTTTGTTTTTCAGATCAGTAAAAGGTTCTCCTGAAAAGATTCTGGGATATTATGAACTTTCTTACTTCCTGACTTACTTCTCCGCACTGTTCTATGTGACCGGCGAGTCCCGTTTATTTATTTATACTTATTATTTTATAGTCCCTCTTTTAGCTACGTTCCCGGTATTTTTCTTTCTTTTTATAAAGAATCTCACAAGGGGATCTTTACAGAGAACAGATTCACTGCATTTTGCCTTTCCCATATTACTCCTTCTTATAAATCTTTTTCTGTTACCGTCCCTTAATTACTCTGAAAAATATAGTGTTATTTATGAGCATTCGGTTATTGATAAAGATCATTCTTTACAAAAGGTTTTCCTGCTGGTAAATAAAATAATCTACCCGGCACTATTACGCCTCCAGGTTTTCATCTATGCTTTATTATGTATTAAAGAAATAAGATACCTGTGGAAAAAAATAAAAAATGAATATTCTTATTCAGAAGAAATTAACCTTAAATGGGCAGTTGAAATACTGGCAATATTCATAATACTATTTATTATTTCGTTTTTCCTGAAAAATGAGACGTATAATTATTCACTGGTTTTATTTGTCAATCTGATAATCGGAATTCAAAGTATCTATTACAGACATCTGTTTAACGAAATGCAAAAAAAAATCCTGCCTGCTGACGATAAAGAATCGTTGACGGTGAAAAAATATCTTTATTCAAATCTTTCAGAACAAGAAAAAATTGCATTATACGAGAGGATCAATGAATATCTGATTTCAGACAAAAAGTATTTGAATAAAAATCTGAGATTAACTGATATTGCGATAGCTGTCGGAAGTAACCGGCAATATATTTCACAGGTGATAAATGAATTTTCAGGCGAAAATTTTTACCATTTCATAAATCAATTCAGGATAAGGGAATTCATGGAAAGATATCAGTCTGAAGAATTCGGTAATAAAACTATCGAGGGAATATCAGAAATGGTTGGTTTTAAATCGAAGTCTTCTTTTTTTACTGAATTTAAGAGAATTTATGGATGTACACCTAAAGAATTTTTGAGAAAAAATACTTGACCTTAAGATAACATTTCACCGGCATGTAAATGTTTGTTTCAAATTATTCGTATCATTCAAACCAATCCCCGGTAAAAAATTATTTATTTTCTGATTAATATATTGGAAGGGCAATTAAGTCTGAATTTATCTTTTCATAATAAGTTCCTGCTCTATTCATTAAATCGTGCCAGGTATAATATTAATTTTGCGCCGTCTGATAATCACTTTAAATACTAAAACAAATGGAATCCAGATTATTAATAAAGCTGATTTTAATCTTTACAATCACTGGAGCAGTTCTTTTACTTACAAATTGTAAGAAAGATAATGAACCTCTTCCCCTTTCAGAAATTCCCTCCATCCAAACATCGGAACCTGCTGAAGGATCGATAGGCACAGAAATTACTATAAAAGGTTCCAATTTCAAAAGCGGTGCATCAGTAAAGGTTGGTGATAAAGTATCACCAACTGTGGAAGTATCATCCGGTTCTCTGATCTATGCCATTGTCCCATCAGGAATTCCGGCCAATATACTTTTAACTGTAGAAGTTAAAAATCCGTCCGGAGGCGAGGCGTCACTTGTCAACGCTTTTAAGGCCATAAATCCTGTTCTTTCTTATGTGAACAGTGCAACCAGGCCATCAGGGAATATAGGTAGTACTGTGATTCTTGAGGGTAACGCTTTTGGTGATATACAGGGTGGCGGAAAAGTCCTTTTCTCGGACGGAACGGCAACAGGCACTATAACAGCAATTATTGCCGGCCCCGATGACTGGACAAATACCTTCATTGTAACAACCGTCCCGGGCGGTACAATGGACGGACCGGTTATTGTTCAGACCGGGATAGGGAAAAGCAATTCCATACCATTTAAGGTGACAGCAAATGCCACCTTCAGCCCTTCAACAATAAACTGGACATCCACCACTGCCCTGCCACTGGCAGTCAGCGGGCACAATGCTTTGAATGTATCTGTTGATGATGCATCTCTTGTAACAAATCAATATGTATATGTGTCGGGGGGCCGCAAATCTGACGGCAACCCCACGGATCAGATGATTTTTGGCCGGATTACCAGCGATGGCAGGATAGATGCCTGGACAAGTACAACTTTGCTTCCGTCGGATCTTTCATTTCATACGACAGTCGCAGCCACACCTTTCAACTCAAAGGCAGGTGGTTCAGGTTATATATATGTAATTGGAGGAATCAACCCGGGAGGAACCATATTAACAACCGTATCAACAGGCACACTAAACAATGACGGGACAATCAAGACTCCATGGGCCGGCACTAAAGCCCTGCCTAAACCACTCTATTCAGCAGGAGCCGTTATCTTCAGAGGTTCACTTTATATTGTGGGTGGTTCTACAACCGGAAATGTGACGGTAAAGAATGTTTACCGGGCCCTTATTAATCCCGACGGGCAGCTCGGCGACTGGGAGACAATGCCGGATCTGCCGGGAGAACGTTCTCATCATGGACTGGTGACTTTTGGAGGATACCTGTATTGTGCAGGAGGAGAAACAGTAGCAGGGGATCCCGATGCCGGAACTGCAGGAACAAACAGTGACCAGCTTTTTTACTCAAAAATAAATCTCAGAACAGGAGAATTGGGTTCCTGGACAGTAAATCCCAACTCACTTCAAAAATCAAGAAGTAAACATTCCACTCTGGTTCTGGGAGGAAATATCTTTATAACATCAGGTCTTTACTCAGGACTATCAGGGGGAGTTCAGGGCTCCAGTGAAAACATTTATGCAGTAATTAATGCCGATGGAACGGTCGGTAGTTTTAACGGCGCAACCGGTTCGAATACATTGTTTACTGCCGGAGGCAGCAATTTATTTAACCAGGCCGGTATCAGCTATATTGATGCAGATGGAGTGGCTCATGTCATGATCATCGGGGGAGCTAAAGTAGGAAGCCCGGCTACAAAACTTGATAAAATTTTATTCTATTGATATTCAAATAAAAATCTATTTTCACATATGTTAATCAGCAAAAAAAGATAATCTTATTATTTTATTGTTTATTTTACCTCCAAATCGTAAAAAGATGTTGCCTTTTGGTTCCCTTGCACCAGGTATCTTGCTGACAATTCTTGCATTTACTTATATGCTCTATTTTGGCGTATCTGCCCTTAATAAAGGTGTAAGAGGGGATGAAAACAATCCTCCGGATCTATCGCCGGAAAAGACACTGATCATAACAGAAGAATCTTCTGTTCTCTCTGATACTTCCTGTCATATATACCCCCGTGAAAGTGCAAAACCTTATGCAATATGGGGAAGCAGTGATATTCCTTCAGTTCATAAACAAAATGTATTCCTGATCATCCGGATTCCTGAAATCAGGATCGTTTATGAATTTCTAAGGATTTTTCATTTTTCACGTCCCCCGCCTGAATCTGTATAGATAAACCTTCCGTTTTATCATTCTCCCAGATTTATTCTTATCAGTATTTTGAAACAGATAACCTGCACAGGTTGTTGTTTCTTTTTGATTATTCATGGAAAATAAAAATGAAAATATACATTAAAACTATACTTGTCCTTCTTGCAGGATTAAGTTTAAAACTGGATGCCCAGGATAATAAAGCCGCTGCAGACACAAATAATTATTTGTCGGTTGAACTCGGTGAAATTGTAATAAAAGCATCGAAGGACAATGTGACATTCAGAAATATACCGGCATCAGTCTCAGTTGTCAGTGAAAATGCCATTTCAGATAATGAAATAAAATCGCTTAATGATGCTTCAGCAGCAATCCCGAATTTTTTTATGCCCGATTACGGTTCAAAACTTACATCACCTGTATACATCAGGGGTATAGGCTCAAGGATTAATGAATATTTAAACAGTTACAATACAACAATTTTAACATCCACTCTCAGGAAAATATCACAGGTCATTCTGCTCAATAAAAAATTATTCATTTATTGGTATCATGAAGATGATGATGATGACATCCTGGACAAAGGTGAATATATTTCATCAGTTCTTAATATACCTTTCGAATTTATCAGGGTTGATAATATAAGAGCCTGTTAAAAAGAACAATGAAAGGGGGGACTTTATAATCCCCTTTTTTTTTGTAGAAAAAATTCATGGATGAGGTCCGATTGCAGTATAACAATAAAGTATTCCGAATACCGGAATCGAGAGTATCGGGTAAATTTTAGAATTCATTCCCCACTGGCAGTTATTTCCGTGTGGCAAGGTAAAATATCTTTTTTATTAACCGCAGAATAAGATATTTCCGGTTATATAATTTCGTATATTTTTAACACAGGGAACTATCAATCTGATAATTAGCATTTGTAATAAAAAGCCGGGTTTACTGACCTCATCAGGCGGCTCAGTCAAAATGAAATTACAAAATCATGTTGTATATTTCGTCAAATTAAACAAATCGTAAAAAGAGATGGAAACGGTTAGGAATATTCTGCAATCCGTGATAATTTGAATCGGGGATCATCAAATTATGGTTTCGACCCTGCTGATTGTAATCATACCCGGCAGCTTAAGATGATTGCTTATATTTGTAATCTGATTACATTTTTAATCAAACCATAATTATTCTTATCCGGAAATTAAATTCATAAAAAGATGAAAAATCTGATCAGGCTCTTTTATTATTTAACAGCTTTGTCGTTGCCATTGTATGCAATTGCACAGCAGAATCCGGCAAGTCACGTTACATTTAATAGGATAGGAGATAACCTTTACGAAGTAACAGGAGGTCGCGGAGCAAACGGAGGCGCATTTATCGGAAAGGATGGAGTTTTACTGATTGATGCCAAAATGGATCAGGAGTCAGTCAACCAGACCATACAGGAGATATGTAAGCTAACCGATAAACCCATACGTTTCATGGTAAACACACATAGTGATGGTGATCATGTCCTTGGTAACAGATTTTTCCCGGAATCAGTTGTTTTTGTGGCGCACGAAAACTGCCGGCAGGAATTCTTCCATCACGGAAGAAACGGAGAACCTTCTTCCTGGAATGACCCGGAGCTGGCTCCATTTATTCCTTCGGTGACCTTCAGCAACAAAATGGATCTGTATGTGGATACTAAAAAAGTTGAACTCTGGTATTTTGGAAAAGGACATACAACGGGTGATATAGTAGTTTATTTCCCTGATGACCGGATTGCGTTTATAGGTGACCAGATATTCCAGGAACGCCCTCAGCTGATTCATTCCTATAAAGGAGGGAATTCATTCGAACATGTAAAAACACTCGAAAAAATGCTCGGGACCCTGGATGCAGAAACATTTTACAGCGGTCACAGTGAAGCATTGGGGAGAGATATGATCCGGGCACACATTAATAAAATAAAAGAGTTGCAAAACAAAGTGACCGGATTTATGAAGAATAACTATTCACTCGAAAATATTAAGAAAGAATTCAATAAAGACCAGGTCAACCTTGTTGAAACCATTTACAATGAAATAGTGGCTGCAAGATGAGAATCTACTGACAAAAGGTGATTCAAATTATGACTCCTGGCCTGCCGCTTCCAAATGAAAAGACCGGAATCTCCTGAAAACAATCCCAATCCTGAAAACAATTCTGTTTCCTGATATGTTGAAGAATTTGTGGACAATAGTTTGAAGATCAAAAATGATGGATAAGGCAAAAGCAGGTTATATAGAAGGTATTGTATCAATAATAACAAATGCACTGTTATTTGCCCTTAAATTATGGGCGGGTATTGTAACCGGTTCTATCGCCATCACAGCCGATGCATGGCATACTCTTTCCG
>DNOQ01000517.1 GCA_003501665.1 Bacteroidales bacterium
GGGCGATATTCCCCGGCGTAATCGGGGGAATCAGTTTAATTGTCGCATTCTACTCGCTGCATACCCTCCCGGTAAACTATGCAGGTCTGGCTTTAATTATATTTTCCATAATATTGTTCATTGCAGAAATCAAAGTGGTCAGCCACGGACTTTTAACCATTGGCGGAGTAATATCATTAATCCTTGGATCAATTATGTTAATAGACGCGGATTCAACCCTGGAAGTGATGAAAATTTCCTGGAAGGTCATTTTAGTGATCGTCATATTCACCGTTGCTTTCTTTGTGTTTGCAATAGGTTTCGGGATCAGGGCACAAACACGGAAACCAACAACCGGAGCTGAAGGGATAATCGGTGAGACAGGTGAGGCGATAAGCAACCTCGATCCCGAAGGACAGGTCAGGGTACATGGTGAACTCTGGCATGCTGAAAGCCCTGATGGTTTTATCAGCCAGGGAACAAAAGTTATTGTCACCGGTATTTCAAATCTTAAATTAACGGTCAGCAAATTGAAATAAACCAAAAAAAAGGAGATCATTATGGAGCAGACAAGTCAAATTTTAATAATAACAGGAATATTATTCCTGTTGATGATACTGGCAAGTGCCATACGTGTCTTACGTGAGTATGACCGTGGCGTTATTTTCCGCCTGGGAAGGTTGATTGGAGCCAAGGGTCCGGGACTGATACTCCTCATCCCCGTGATAGACAGGATGGTGAAAGTAAGCCTTAGGACTGTTGTGATGGATGTTCCGACACAGGATGTAATTACCAAAGACAACGTCTCGATAAAAGTAAATGCTGTGGTTTATTTCCGGGTCATGCAACCCACAAAAGCTATTGTTGAAGTCGAGAACTACCTGTTTGCAACATCTCAATTATCTCAGACTACATTGCGGAGTATCCTGGGGCAATCGGAGCTGGATGAACTGTTGTCGCAGCGTGAGAAGATCAATCGTGAGCTTGCAGTAATAATTGATCATCAGACTGAACCCTGGGGAATAAAGGTATCGAATGTTGAAGTGAAACACATTGACCTGCCGCAGGAAATGCAGCGTGCCATGGCTAAGCAGGCTGAAGCTGAAAGAGAGCGACGTGCAAAAGTCATCCATGCCGAAGGTGAGTACCAGGCAAGCCAGCGGTTAGCTGACGCAGCCAATATAATAAGCACAAATCCGGCAACACTGCAGCTGCGATTTCTTCAGACGCTCACCGAAGTGGCATCAGAACACAGCTCCACAATCATTTTCCCCGTTCCCCTTGATATGATCTCTCCGTTCCTCGCAAAGGAGAAAAAAAATAGTTGAGCTGCGAGTGAACTAATATGATATCCCTACGCTCCCGGGTAATGAAGGGGAATCTTAAAGTAATTTATGGACGGACCCATTGGAGAAGCCAACATTGTGGTGCAGGGCAATGAACCAACATTTAAGTGCTAGGGAGGATACCACGATGCAGGTGATGCTGACCGTAGGGCTTACCATATCTCAAACCCTATGGTAAACCTGATGGCCTGGGAGGCATTCCCGCAAATGTTCCTGTAATACCTCAGATAGGGGAGCTGGCAAAAGAACGCCAGTATGTGGATGACCGTGAAATAATTTCTTTTAACGAATTCACAATTTTTGAGACTCTGGCACATGATGCATGGTATACTGTCCTTGCCAATGGAGGGAAATGGAACGGGAAAAATCCGTTTGCGTTTTGATTTAGCAGAAGCCTTAAGCTTTTCTCCTTTTCTTATTGATAATAGCAAAAGGGAGAGAGTGGTCGGAGTTGTGGGCTTTTCCGGTAAAAATGAAGTTTTTTCAAAACATGACGACATCATCTTTGTTATCTCTTTATTTACCAGACTAAAATATGACGTATTCAGAAAAAAAGCTTTACAATACTGCCTTTCTGCTGAGTCTTTTTACCATCTTCTATAATATTCTTGAAGGGATAATATCTGTAATATTTGGTATCGAAGATGAAACTCTTAGTTTATTCGGATTTGGTGCCGACAGCTTTATTGAAGTGATTTCAGGTATTGGCATTGCAGGGATGATAATACGGATAAGAAAAAACAGCGGCAGTCCCAAGAGCAAATTCGAAATTAATGCATTGAGAATAACAGGAACATCATTTTATCTTTTATCAGCTGTATTGATTGCCGGGATTGTCTTCACTGTCCTTAACCATAAAAAACCCTCAACCACTATCTGGGGAGTAATAATATCGCTGGTATCAATTGCTGTAATGATCTGGCTTATGAAAGCAAAAAAGAGGGTTGGGAAAAAGCTTGATTCAGATGCCATTAAGGCCGATGCCAACTGTACAAAAGTATGTGTTTATATGTCATTGGTTTTGCTTGCATCCAGTGGGATATATGAACTTACCGGGTTTACTTATGCAGATGCCATCGGAGCCGCCGGACTTGCATATTTTTCTGTATCTGAGGGCAAAGAAGCCTTTGAAAAGGCAAAAGGGAAGGAATGTGAATGCTAAAGAACGGGAAATAAAAGTGAAATAATAACGGATATATTCAAACATCGGAAGGAGGTCAATAGGCCTGTTCGGAGAGTGTTTCTTCCCTTACCCATTTCACGGTCTCCTTAAAACATAATGAAGGCTTTTTTACAGGCCTTGCTAAATTGATTTTCAGAGATATCTGAATGTTGTTATCCCGGCACTTCAATTTCAGTCGGGTCGTCAGGATTATCTGCAAGAAACCAGTCATCTTCTGATAATATCGATTCGCTGGAAATTCTGTAAATATCCGCCTTCATGTATTTTCCTTCGGCAGATACGGCAATCTCCCCGTTTGGGAGCACAATTTCTCCTGTGCCTTCAAAAAAACGGTTCCCTTCCCTTGTTACCCGTCCTATAATTTTCAATTCCTGTCCCAGTGGTATGGGCTTCCTGAATCTGGTTTTCAACTCCAGTGTCACACCCCATATTTGTTCATCTTTACCGTTACAAATGGATCTGCCGATTGTTTCGTCAAGAATAGTGGCTGCAATGCCTCCATGCATCCTGCGCGGATAACCCTGATGCTGATCGGAGGGCCGTATCAAGGCAACCAGTTCGTTAGTGTCGGTTTCGTAGAAACTGGCGTGCAGCCCGAAGTCATTCTTCTCTCCGCATACAAAGCACATTTTGGATATATGTTGCTTTTTCAGGACTTTATGTTTCATCCGCTTCTAAAGTTATGGGGCAAAAATAGATGATTTGGTTGGATTGTTTGCGACCGGCTGGAGACTGCCAGGGTTATCCGCTTTTGTAACCATAATACATAATTCATATTTTTACCTACCTTTAATCCTGATGTTCAGGATAAAGTACTGTGAGGTTCAGAGGAAAAGTTATTGTTGCTACAAAACCCGGCGGAGCCATCGGAGCTGAATTTATGATGATGAAAGTTTTTAATGAAACCAATAGTAAGTTAATGGTTTTGTTTGTTGTCGCTTGTCAGCTGATAAGCGCTTCTTGCCAAAGGCAACTTTATCCTGGACAATCGTTTCAGAATATCGAAAACAGCGCTGAAAGAAAAAAGCTTAACGATTTCCTGAATTCCGGCGCTGAAAAGCATTTAGATACCAAAACTGCCAGCGCTGATGCAATCATTGAGACCGCTGAGCAATATATTGGAGTGCCTCATTGCATGGGCGGAACAACAATGAAATGCATGGATTGTTCCGGATTGCTGGTAACGGTTTTCGCAAAACAGGGTATTACCCTGCCCCATAACTCGGAAGAACAAGCCAGGTACGGTAAGATAATAAGCCGGATTGATGAACTCAGAAAAGGGGATCTGGTCTTTTTCATCAGAACTTATGAAACAAGTCACTTCATCACCCATTCAGGGATCTTCGCCGGGAGCAGTAAATTTATCCATGCTTCTTCAAAAAATGGGGTAATAATCACTTCGATGAATGATCCCTGGTGGAACCAGAGATTTGTTTTCGGAACAAGGGTGTTAAAGCAGTGAATTGTTAAACCAGCCGCTTATGAATGTCGAGGTCCTGAGAGAATACTGTATTTCGAAAAAGAATGTCACCGAAGGCTTCCCGTTTGGTGATGACACGCTTGTTTTCAAAGCCGGAGGAAGGATTTTTGCCATGGTAAACCTCGAAGGCGACCTGAGTATAAATCTAAAATGCGATCCGGTTCTGGCCATTGAATTAAGGGAAAGGTACTCATCGGTAATGCCAGGATATCATATGAACAAGAAACACTGGAATACTGTTTATATTGACGGATCAGTTCCGGATAAGGAAATCTTTTCATGGGTCGACCACTCCTATGATCTTGTATTGAAATTGAAAAAAAGTAATCTGATAATCTTCAAATAATCTTTGAATAAAGGCCGAACGGCTCAATGTGGCCAGGACGTACGACCCATGTACCTTTCTCCACCTGAACGGATATCACCATTATTTCACCCGGTAAAGTGCAGCGGTCCCAATTGTCTTGCCATCTGGTAATGTTTCAATGGCTAATAAACAGAAGTCAGAAAAGCAATCCGCTTCTCTGGAAATCTTCATACACCTGTTACTTTATCCGTATTCCGGCGAAAAAATATCCTTTGCCATAGATATCTATAGTTCAAGAAATTAACTAAGAACTGAGTCTGAAGAACAATTGCTCTCAATTAATTTCTGCCGTACAATCATGTTGGATATCTTTCCTGATTCCCTAATCTTCATACGCATCTTTTTGTTAATCACTCTCTTAATGTTTTCCAGTGCAGTGCTGGTTGAATGAGATCCCTCGCCTCCCATAACCTCACTGCGCCATGTCATCCCGCATCCCGGCTGCTTACGGGATGCGGGATCTCCTCAACCAGTACTGAATTGCCGGGATAAGTTTAACCACTTCTGCAACACCCATAAGTACATAAGCCTGATACTCTGTCCGGATTCCGCCTGAAGGACAATCATTTTAAAATCTCAATAGCTCATGTGATTAACTTGGGTTTTTGACGGCTGATTCCTACCCGCTGGAGGAGATCAGGGAGTCGGCTTTTGTAATATTTTACCCGCCTCAATCGGAATTTTTCCTGTAATAGATAGTCTTGTTGTTCCAGTCCCTCGCTATCAGAACACCGTTATGATCAATGAAAAGGTTGTTCAGCTCATTATTTGTCCAGTAAACCTCATAATGCTCAAGATCGTACGATTTCAGGATGCCATAACCGGGAACAAGTATGTAATAATAATCATCCCATTTGTTGAAAATGTTATCCATTGTGGTTCCAAACTGTGGAAAACATCCAAATAACCTGGTGAAAGTGGTTCCCATGTCGGTGGATTTAAAGATTGCAAATCCGCCATCCTGATTGCAAATGAAAATTTCCTCCCTGTCGTTCACATATAACTTGGTGGATGCCCCGGGGGTGGCAATTTGTGTCCAGGTCAATCCATTGTCGTCAGACCGGTTCAGACTGCAGCAATTGGATCCATGAAACAAAAGGGTGCCGCTTTTAAGCCGGAAAACATCACCGTAACCAAAAGCTGACAAGTTGCTGCCAGCTGTCTGCCAGGTAACCCCTCCGTCGGCTGAGAAGACAGTGGGATATTCAAACTTGAAAACCCAGATGTAATCATCATTTGCCACATCCATGCTTACATAATAAGGATTGTCGGGAAATGGTTTGGCGCACTTTTGCCACGACACTCCATGATCACTGCTTTTCACAATTTCTCCATTCCATGTACTCACGTAAAATATACCCTTGCTGTCAATTTCAATGGTCCGGGGTGATTCCAGGACCGGATCAGTTACCTTCTCCCATAAATAATACTTTTCTCCCTGCTTGTAAAGGCTGCCGTTTGAAATCATAAGTGTTACTCCGGCGACGGTATCCGCCGCAAGATCAGTGATAGTACCATCCGGGTTTTCTGAAACAGCATCCCACTCGTTTTCCCTCAGGGTGATGGCAGTAAGAAAAACCGAGGTCATATACTCACCGTTTGTCCAGAGGATATCAGCTATGAGTTTATGATTAAGGGAATTGGGTCCAAGGGTCCATTCATTAGTAATTCTGGCAGCATCTTCTGTAAGAACTGTTTCCCGGCCGATCGAACCGCCTCCCTCCGTCACGGTAAAAGTAATTTTGAAAGGTGTAGCGACAGATTCCTTATTGTTGTGAATCTGAAGGGCAACATCAATCTTTTCACCCGGATTGTATTTTTGTCCCTGTTGATTCTCAAAGATAAATGAGTAACTTTCAAGCAATTCCATCGAAGGATCGGGACTGCAAAAGGGTATTATAACAAGCAATGATGAAAGGAGCAGAATCCCCAGGCGGGATTTCCGGTTTTTACGAGCTGTATACTGCAGTTTATGAAAATCCATCTGGCAATGTTTTAATGAGTTCACTTCACAACTTTGACAGGGACCCTGATCCCGATACGTAATGAGAGAGAACTGTTTTCAAAAACAGTTCCTTCGTTATAGAATGATCCGTTATCAGGCAGGTACGAATCGTCATATACTTCTCCGAAACCTCTGCGGTACTGTAACCCGCACTCCAGGGCCAGGCGCCCGAATAAAGGAGTTGCCATACCTCCTTCAATTATCCAACCGAAATTGTTATCCTTTATTGCTCCTTCCATATCATCATAAACGATCCTTCTGTACCTGCTGTACGTTCCCGAACTCTCAGGATTATAGTACACTGTCCCCTTACACCTTGCATTCAGCTTTATTCCCGCAAAGGGCCCGGTGTTAATGAAAAACCTGCCTCCATTGCCGGGATGAAAACTTATCAGCAGAGGAACAGTAAGATAATCAACACTTGTTTTTGTATTCACCTGGTAATATGCTTCACCGGATTTTATATACCGGTTAAATGAATCACTTGAGTCTTTGAGTGAATATCCTGTAACGTCAAAGGTCACACCGGTGCGAAATGACGTGTTCGCTGACAAGCGGTAGTTGACAAGGAATCCAAACGAGGGCCCGTAATTCATAGAGTATCTCTCCTTGTCCCTGTCACCTGAATTCCATGAGGCATTTATTCCTCCGGTATAAATGAGATAGATTTTTTCTGATACACTATCCTGTGTCTGATAATCAGCATTACCTCCTTTGCTTTTCAGAAACCCTTTCCAGGCCAGTCCGAACGTGAAATCCATTGAACCATGACGGGATTCGTTAAAATTGTCAATTCCTTTGCGGCCGGTTAAATATCTGGTATTCAATGAGGCTTCCAGCCTGTCGGTGAGAGGCAGCGATAATCCGAGGGAATACAGATAGCCAAAATCGTACTTGGATGGTTTGTAGTCAATATTATTGTAGGTTTCGCTATGATCAACCAGAAATGCATTGTAGATCCCTGCCATAAGATCGAGACGCGGAACAGAGGGAACCGATAACCGCATCTGGGCGGGAAAAGAAATAAAGCTGCAGTCCGTAAATTCATTGAAAGAATAGTATGGTCCGGGCCAGAATGACGAGCTGTACCCAGGAGGATAGTACCCGTAGTCCTGGTAGACTGTAATATGTTCGTAATTCAGTGTCGAATAATTTATTCCCGTGCGGAATCCAAAAATCCTGTTAAATGAATAATCAACATAAAGTCCCTGAACAGGACCCGGTTTGAATTTCCACTTTCCAGAGTTGGTACCTGCATGAATGTCGGAGATATTTACACCACCATAATATCCGGCAGTGACCTTCTGGGACCACCCGGCGGTGCAATACATAAACAAAAAGATTGAAATCAGCAGAAATATGGGCTTTTTCATCTGGTAAACAGGTTATGAGGGCTGTAGAAATCAGCGCAACTATTGTGCCGAAGTTTCTTTAAATACCTACAAAATTAAGTAAATCCAAAGATCTTCTTTCAATATCTTTTTCAGCAAGGACACTGTCGTTGTTTCTTTCGGCCTGGTCCATAATGAACCACATGGCCTCTATGCCGTGTCCGGGGTTTATCATCCTGCATTTGAAGTAGTGTATAGCTAACCCGGCTTTATTGCTATTAATCCAAAGCCTCAATCTCCTTCACATAATCATACTGCAAATCCTCATGGAGGGAGCCAAGCTTTGCCCGTATTTCCGCGACTTGCTTTAAATACAGATTACGGAGAGCTATATTTCTCTGAATGGGAGGATTGAATTTTTTTAGTTTTGAACAGTAATAAATAAGCAAATCAATCTCTGTTTTCTTATTATGTGAATACCTTATAAATTTCCTGGTGTTAAGCAAAATCCCGCGAAGTCCTTTCTTTATAAAGTAATAGCTCTTCCTGTTTACTTTCCCGAACTGCAGATCAATCTCCTGTTTAACACTTTCAATGTACCCTGCCTCATCTGTTGCCTCAAACAGCAGGTAAGTAAGTAACTCCTTGTTCTCTTTTTTGAATCTTGCCAACCGGAGACAAAGGTCACGGAGCTCTTTGGGTGACAGGTTTTGTAATTCCCCGCTGATTTCCTTTATTGTAACAGCCTTCATTTTTTGATCAGCTTAAAATAAAAAGCAATTGCTCTCAAATTAAATTGGTATGTAAAAGTAGGAAATAAGCATAAAACTATCTGTAATTTACCAGGCGACAATAAATGACTGACAAATATTATATTTCACAGCCTTATGCAGTCAGAGTTTCCGGCTTTTAGATGTTATGCATGTAACTTCTTAAAGGCTCACTGAATCAAAATTCTGTTTACTTTAGGGGGAAAACCGGCGTGGAATTAGATGAGTAACCGGGATTTATGACATCATTTATGAAGACGTTTGCTGATAAGATAATAGAATTCAACAAGTTGCTCTATTTTGAAGGTTTATTGCCTGAGGGGATCAGGATAATGAATCCTTTCAGGGATAACTACATTTTTCAGGTCTCATCGTCATTTTACAGGAAATATTATAATGACAACAAACCAAGGCATCTGATCCTTGGGATTAATCCCGGCAGATTTGGCGCAGGCTTTACCGGAGTTCCGTTTACCGACACAAAAAGGCTTACCGTGGAATGCGGTCTGAACTATTCAGGCCGCCAGACTCATGAGCCATCCTCAGTATTTGTCTATGAAGTGATTAAGGAGTACGGTGGTCCGGCGCAATTTTACCGTGATTTCTATATCACTTCCGTTTGTCCGCTCGGTTTTACCCATACCGGTCCAAACGGAAAAGAGATAAACTACAATTACTACGACAGTTCTGAATTGATGAGTGCAGTCCTTGATTTCATTGTTGAAAGCATCAGGATTCAGATTGAATTTGGTATTGCGGCCGATGTCTGTTTTTGTTTTGGCACCGGGAAAAATGAAAAATTCCTTCGTGCATTGAATGAGCGGCATGGCTTTTTCAATAAAATAATTGCCCTGGAACATCCCAGGTTTGTGATGCAGTACAAATCCCGTTCGAGACAGGTTTATATCACCAAATATATTAATGCATTGAGTCAGGCTTAAAGGACTGAACTTTGTTTTGCGGTGTAGAAACGAGCCACCCCATTGCTCACAGTCCGTCGATGTCTGTCACTTATAATACATAATGCATTTATTGCATATCTTTAATCCTTCGGTAAATAAAGGCAGAATTGTGATATACACTGACCAAATGGAACACTGGCACAATCCGCCAAAAAAAAGTACCTGAATGAACTTGTCAGCAATGAACTGATATAAAATTGATTTATGAAAGTCACAGAGCTCATAAAACAATCAGAAGGACGCCGGCTTGAGTTTAAGGCAAAGCTGCCTGCTGTTTCGGATATTGCAAAAACAATAGTGGCTTTTGCCAATGATGCCGGCGGTGAGTTGTTCATAGGAATCAGGGATGAGCCCCGCGAGCTTGTCGGAATAAAGGAGGATTCTCTCATCAGACTTGAAGAACAGATCAGTAACATCATTCATGAACATTGCTATCCGGTTATCATACCCGATATATCCGTTCACACAATTGAAGGAGCTTATCTGATAAGGGTGCAGGTATACCGGGGAAGCAATCTCCCATACTTCCTTAAAGAAAAAGGAAAGACAAAAGGGACATACATCAGGGTTGGTTCCACAAACCGCCTGGCCGATTCTGAAATTATCGCTGAGCTTGAACGTCAGAAAAGGAATATTTCTTTTGACAGCGAGCCGGTACATGAAATTGTACTTAAAGATTTGAATATTGAACCCTTTAAGCTTTTCTATAAAGAAAAGGCAGGCGATGAGTTAAATTCAGGCAGCCTTAAAAAGCTTGACCTTATCAGGGAGTATCATGGCAATTGGCTGGCAGTGAATGCCCTGGTTCTCTTCTCCGATAGTCCGGTAAGGGAACAAATCTTTCCTTATGCCAAAATTGAGTGTGCAAGGTTTAAGGGAACAACATCGCATGAGTTTATTGATAAGAAAACCATAACTGGAAATATTTCGGTTCAGCCTGAAATTGCTTATGAGTTTATTCTCAGGCATATTAACAAGGGAGCCGCTGTAAAAGGAGTGTATACGGAAAGCAGGTGGGAATATCCGGTTATTGCGATCAGGGAAGTTATAAGAAATGCAGTTGTTCACCGGGATTATTCCCTTGTTGGTAAAGATATAAAGGTTGCCGTCTATGACGATATGGTTGAGATCACAAGTCCCGGAAAGCTTATGCCGTCGATAGATTTCAGCCAGATGGAAGCCAGACAGTCAGATATCAGGAACCGGATTATTGCTCCTGTCTTCAAGAAATTAGGCATTATTGATCAATGGGGTAATGGATTAAAGCTTATCTCGGATGAGATGAAAGCTTATCCCGAGATTGAATTCAGATGGCAAGAGACAGGACTTCAGTTCCAGGTTCAGTTTGTTAGAAGAGAGATTCAACAACAACAGGAGTTACAACAGAACCTCGATGTTCTTTGGCAACAGGTCAGCACTAAGTTGGGACTAAGTTGGCACCAAGTTGGCACTAAGCTGGCACCAAGTTGGCACCAAGTTGAAAAACTTCTTGATTTTTGCTCAGGGCCAAGATATATGAAAGAAATAATGTCTGAACTTGGATGGAAAGACCGTACAAAGTTCCGTAAAAAATACATTAATCCTTTACTCGAGACAGGAATAATTTATATGACAGATCCTGAGGATGTTAAAAATCCTAAACAACAGTATTATATATCGGAAAAAGGGAAACTACTCCTTATCG
Source organism: Bacteroidales bacterium (assembly GCA_003501665.1). GTDB lineage: Bacteria > Bacteroidota > Bacteroidia > Bacteroidales > VadinHA17 > LD21. The sequence continues at coordinate 11,108 of DNOQ01000517.1, forward strand.
GGATACAAACAAATATCTGAAATAAAATAATAAATCGCTTTTCATCAATGGTAAATAATCTTCGTGAGGCATCGTTTGCGATGCACTGACTGATGCGATAAGCTATATAAAGTTAAACACTAACGATAAACAGGTCAGACCTCAGTCCGTCTTTCCGAATTCAGACATGTCTGGCTATTTTAACTTACAACCATATAACCAGAGCATTATACATCGGCTTGGGGGCAACCCGTTTATAATCATCCCGGATTAACTCCGAATAAATACCCGACAAATGCAGTTAATCCCATGGCAACAGTACCCCAGAAGGTAATCCTGATCACTGCTTTTTTTATGTTTGATCCACCGGTTCTGGCAGCGATGATTCCAAGCATAATGAGGAAAATGATAGAAAAAACATATAGTGAATATTCCATAAATTTCATTGGCATGAACAGAGTGACCAGAAGCGGAAGTACTCCTCCCAGAGCAAATGATCCGCACGATGTAAAAGCAGCCTGAATTGGTTTGGCCTGAGATATTTCGTTTAAGCCCAGTTCATCTCTTAAATGAGCCCCCAGGGCATCATGTCCGGTAAGTTCTTTTGCAACTGTCATTGCAGTTTCCTCTTTCAGCCCTCTTTTCCGGTAAATCTCAGCCAATCGTTCCAGTTCAAGCTCGGGAGTCTCTTTCAATTCCTGCTTTTCACGGTCAATATCGGCCTTCTCAATATCAGTCTGGGAACTGACTGAAACATACTCACCGGCAGCCATTGATAAAGCACCCGCAACCAGACCGGCGACGGTTGCCAGTACAACAGGTTCCCTGAGTTGGCTGGCAGCTGCTATACCGATTGCAAGACTGGCAGTTGATAAAATACCATCATTTGCACCAAGCACTGCTGCCCGAAGCCAGTTACTGCGTTGTACGAAGTGCGGAGCCAGATAATCATCTTCTTTCTTTACCATTGTTAAAAGTTTTTTAATTACTCCTGAAAGCCTCAATGCCTTAATGCCGTTAAGCCCTTAAGCCGTTAAGCCGTTACGCCGTTACGCCGTTATACCGTCAAGCCGTTACGCCTTTTTCGCCCTCAGATACTGCACCGGCCATTCTACATCGTCACCCAGGTCCCTGGCCGCATTAAGTGCGAAATACGGATTTCTCAGCAGTTCCTTTGCCAGAAGGACAAGATCGGCCTTTTCCTCCTGGAGTATTGTTTCCGCCTGAGGTGCTGTAGTGATAAATCCCACTGCTCCCGTTAGAATTCCTGTTTTCCGGATCGCGTCTGAGAACGGAACCTGGTACACCGGGGCCACAGGTATTTTTGCATCGTGAATATTGCCGCCTGAAGAGCAATCTATCAGGTCGACACCCATATCTTTCAAAATGCCAGCCAGTTTTACACTCTCTTCAAGCGACCATCCTCCTTCGCTCCAGTCGGTTGCAGAGATGCGGACAAAAAGGGGATTGCTTGCCGGCCACTCCTTTCTCACAGCTTCAGTGACCTGGGTCAGCAAGCGGATCCTGTTCTCAAACGAACCACCATACTCATCGGTTCTGTTATTGCTGAGCGGAGAAAGGAATTCATGCAATAGGTATCCGTGCGCACCATGAATTTCAATAACCCTGAAGTCGGCGGCCAGTGCCCGGACTGCGGCTGATGCAAAACCGGAGATAATTCTTTGAATGCCTTCCCTGCTTAGTGGTTCCGGTGCTCTTTCGCCGGGAAGAAAAGGTATATCGCCCGGGGCAACGGTTTGCCATCCTCCGTTATTTTGATCGAGTTGCCTGCCGCCTTGCCAGGGCACCGCACAGGAGGCTTTTCTTCCGGCATGGGCAATCTGGATAGCTGCAACGGCACCCTGTGAATGGATAAAGTGAGCAATTCTTCTTAATCCGTCGATATGTTCGTCGCTCCACAGGCCAAGATCCCCGGGAGTGATCCTTCCTTCGGGCAATACTGCGGTGGCCTCGGCAATCACGAGCCCGACACCGCCGACAGCTCTTGTGCCGAGATGCACCAGATGCCAGTCATTTGCCTTACCATCTGTTGCCGAATACTGACACATCGGTGAAGTGACTATCCTGTTTCTGAGGGTGATTCCCTTAATCGTAAGAGGAGAAAACAGCCTGGACATATTGGAAACTTTTTAAGATTTTAGATAATTCCCAAAGATAGTCAGAATAGATAACCGTATTTGTATTCTGCAGCCATAAAAATTACCCCTGCCGCTGGCTTCCTTGAAATTATATTATGCGCCATATTGGCAGATACAATTGTCAGGAACACGCCATAACGGCAGTCGAAAAAATTGATTCTACCACCTTATACAACTGATTATATGAAATATACGGTTTTAAAATAATTAAAGATTTATAAATGGTATTTTTTTTGAATTTAAAATTTGGCAGATAAATATATGTCTAACTAAAAAATGGAGGATTGAACTATGTCACTAGCAAGATTTTCAGATCAGTACCCATCATTGTTCGACCGTTTTTTTGAAAACGATTTATTTGACTGGTCGAACCGTAATTTTTCGGCAACAAATACCACTTTACCATCGGTAAACATTAAGGAAAGCGTCGATGATTTTGAAGTTGAAGTGGCTGCACCGGGGTTTGCCAAAGACGATTTTAAAATTGAACTGAACCGCGAATTGCTGACAATTTCATCCGAAAAGGAAATCAATAACGAAATAAAAGAAGGTCAGCAGTTTACTCAGCGTGAGTTCAGCTACCAGTCGTTCAGCCGTTCCTTCACTCTGCCCAATATTGTGGACAGTGAAAAAATCGGAGCCAGATACGAAAACGGTATCCTGAGGATAACAATTCCCAAAAAGGAAGAATCCAAACCAAGGCCTGCAAGGAAGATCGCTATTACCTGATTGCTGAATCAACCGATTCTTCAAAGATGGCTTGTGGATTAGTGAATTGCATTGTTTAACCATTAAAAAGGAGGTAATTATGTCGCTGCTTAAAAAACGTGAAAATTATCCGGCATGGTCGAGCTTTTTTAATGAAGTTTTCAATCGTGACTGGATGGACTGGTCAACCCACAACTTTTCAGACACAAATACAACGCTCCCTTCAGTGAATATAAAGGAGGGAAATGAAAACTTTGAGGTAGAAATGGCTGCACCGGGCCTTGAAAAGAAGGATTTCAAAATCGACCTTAACAATGGCGTCCTGACCATTTCGTCTGAAAAAAAGGGTGAAAATGAAATCAGGAAAGGACAGAAATTCACTAGAAAGGAGTTCAGCTATCAGTCTTTCAGCCGTCAGTTTTCATTACCTAATATCGTGGATAGTGAAAAGATCACGGCAAAATATGACAACGGCATTTTAAAGGTGGTTATCCCTATTAAAGAAGAAGCGAGGAAACAGCTTGCAAGAACCATTGAAATCAAGTAACTGGCAGCATTCTTTGTCCTGGTAATGAATGGGGCTGTTGAAAAAGGTTTGACCAAATTATTAATCCTACCATTCTTGCTGAATTGGATGATGGACTTAGGAAACAGCCCCTTGTACCGTAAAATTATTTAGTAATGAACCTATCTCATACCTTTATTATTCATTGAGATAATACATCAGTTCCATCATCCTGAAGGCAGGTTGGCCCCAGAGTTCCTTATAATTATGGAGCACGGGCATCTTCCAGTATGGAATGTCCAGATCATCCCTGGTAAGTATCCCTACAGGCAGACCCCCGACAATATCATCAGTAAATACAGCATACTGGGGAGAGAAATTGTAACCTTCACCATACATCAGGCTCTGGCTGAACGGATTTTTACCCTGCATCCACTCCATCTGTGAAAGAGCTATTTCACGAAGCTGCGGATCTTTGAGAAGCCTGTTTGCAGAAGCTATTCCGTTGGCCTGGGAAAGTATCACGGAGCTGTTCCCCCTGAATGCCTGCCACACAGGGAACATCCTTAGATAGTGGTTCTCATCAAGCCTTATCCCGTTGATTATCTGTCTGTCATCCTCGGTACCATTCAGCTTGTAAATATTAGCAGGTATCATATAATACGGTGCGGTTAGCTGCGCTATCGTTTTAATATACCCGGCATATAACTCAACAGATCTGTACCATTCATTGTATTTTTCATGCCGCGGGAAAAGCCTGCACATCTCTGCCAGCCCCAGTACCGGTGAAGCAGCGTTACAGCTGTGGTTATATCCGAAGAACCTGTCTTTTCCCCTTCCCATATAGAAGAAGCCGCAAAGTTCAATATCCCAGTTCATTGGTTCTTTCTGCTGGAAAGCCATTAGAGAATCGGCATAAGAAACCAGAAGGCCAAGCAGGTCTTCATTTTCATCAATGTTGTAAAGCTTTGTCCCTGCCAGAAGGGCAATGGCAAGCCTTTCGGTGTTCCAGTTCTGCTGATGGACCCTGAGCAGATCCCAGTATTCAAGAGCGTATTTCAGTGATTTCGCGGCAGCAGATGGGTCTTTCTTTTCCAATGCCAGAAAGGCCTCAACATCTGCAATTACAGAATAATAATTATCATTCGTACTTATCCTCTCCCCGGGCTGCACGTGTTTATCATCAAAATTACCGATCACATTATCCGTATAACTGTCCATTGTTGTCCATCCTATTACACGGAGTCCGTCAAACCGGTTTTTATGAAGCCACTCAAGTCCCCACAATCCTTCTTCAATCAACCTGTTTGACAATTTGCTGTTTTTCTTCTGATACTGCCGGGCCAGCCGGAAAAAGGCAGCGGTGGCACTTGCGGTCTGCCAGTACGACTGTGAGACGTCACCTGCGTCGTGCCATCCTCCGGCCATTATTATAGTGTCGCCCCCATGAACGGTATACCAGTCCTGATGACATATCTGGTGTATCCCGGGCTGCTCATAACCACAGCGCTGCAGGTAATACTGGTTGGTCAGCTTTTCCAGAACCGGGTACCAGACATCCTTATCAATTGAAAAAGGTTTCGATTCAGTATTACCATACACTATCCTGTATTCACCCGGGGTTTTTAATTCAGTGAAATCGAAAACTGTGAAGGCCCCGACATTGCTTTCCTGTTTCAGCACATCTTTCTCAAGTACTTTCTTTCCCGTCGAGTTGTTCACAATACTGAATTTTCCCCCGCTGTTCACTGATGTAAAAGCCGTTTTTCTGTCGGAAATATTATAGCCTGAATGAGAGAATGATATTTCAGTATCGGTTCCCCAGCCTTCATAGTAATCAGCTTCAACTTTTTCCAGTCTCAGATTGTCGACGTAATATCTGATTGTATCAGCCGCGTCCGGCTCATTTCCCTGCAGTCCGTAGCTCAGGGTTATTCCCCTTACTTCATTATGAGGGAGATGAGGTATCTCCATCACCATAAGGTTCCACTGGTTATTTTTGAGCATTACCGTGTGCCATCCTTCCTTGCCGTATCTGTCAGGCACATTTTCATCGTTCTGAAGAACAATAGTCAGGTAGAGTTTCCGGAATCCCCTGAATTCAGGAAATACATGAAAGGAAATACGGTTGTACGCCGAGAAATCCTCATCATCAAATACACGCGTAAGATTCTGCCTTCCCCAGTATCGTCCGTCCGGCCCAAGGTTACGTGGCTGTTTTGTGGGACATTCAAATTTAATTGATGAACTGCCTTCGAAGACCTTTTCATCAGACAGGGAAATCCTGCCGGCATTTTCCTGTCCTTCAAATGTCATTTCCCAGTTTTCAAGCGATTCGGCCCCATCAAGCAGAATGAATTCCTGCACAGGCTTATTATCCCATTTGTACCGCAAACTGTTTACAGTATCCATCGGCATGGCTTTGTGGTCATAAAGCCAGGAACCATATTTTATCTCTTGCACTGACGTGTTTGTACACGCTGTTAAGATCAGTGCAAGAAGCGGAAGACAAAAGGTTCTTTTCATTTTTTCCCGGCAATATAATAAATAACCAGCTCATCCTGAATCCATATACCTATAAGATTTAGAGCATTATTATGGTTCAGGATAAAAAAGTGCCAGCAGGACAGGGTTGAAACGAACTGAAGAAACCCTGATCGTTTTATCCGACTAATTGTGCATCAACAGAGATTCTGGCAGTACCTCCCGCATATAGCCTTGAAACCGGGCATCTTTCCTTGGAAACTGCTGCCAGCTTCTTCAGTTTGTCCTCATCCAGCCCGCTGCATTTTACTTTGCAATCAAGAGTTATTTCAGTAATATTGGGACCGATGTCGTCCCTGTCCATTGTTACTTCGGCCATGGTGTCGATATTTTCAGGGGTCAGTCCTTCTTCTGTGATCAACAATGAAAGATACATGGAAAAGCATCCGGCTACGGCTGCTCCAACCAATTCTTCAGGATTGGTACCGCGTCCGTTTTCAAAGCGGGAAGCAAAGGTGTAAGCTCCTTCATAACCTGTAAATTTCAAGGTACCACGGCCATCTTTGATCTTCCCGGTCCAATGTGCATGTGCATTTGATTTCTTCATAACAGTCTGATTTTATTTTTAACTTGTTTGCTACTATCGTTAATGAAAAATTGTCGTTGAGGGAATTTTAATTTCAGTTTTTGATTGGTTTCTTTTGTATCCTAAACAATTACCATTCTAAAATGTTCCCTGTTCCGGGTCCGGAGAGCACAATACAGGTTCAGTAGTCTTCTCATACTGGATTCCAGCCCTAACCTACATTGGTTTTTTAATTCAATTGCGATATTTGCACAATATTACCATTGACAAATGTGCTTCGACTGTGTTGTTTTTGATTTTAACGGAACCCTTTTCTGGGACACGCCGCTTCATAACAGGGCATGGGACCTTTTCCTTGAGGATCACCATATCACAATCTCGGATGAACAGAAGAACCGCGTTCTGCATGGAAAGCATAACCAGGAAATACTGAAAATGCTTTTTAATCACGATCTTACCACAGGAGAAGCAGATTACTTCATAAATGAAAAGGAAAATATTTACCAGGAGCTGGTAAGGGAAACCGGACTGAAGCTTGCTCCGGGTGTTGAGGATTTCCTGGATTTTCTTTACGGAAACAGAACCAGATTCACCATTGCCACAGCATCGGGCATCGAGAATGTAAATTTCTATTTCGAATACCTCGATCTCGCCCGGTGGTTCGACTTATCAAAAGTGGTTTTTAACAATGGCAAGATAAAAAGCAAACCCGATCCGGAGATCTTTATTGCTGCAATGAACATGCTTGAAGCAGATCCCCTCAGGACAGTGATTTTTGAAGACTCTGACACTGGCATCAGGGCCGCACTGGCTGCCTTACCCGGAAAGGTAATTCGTGTAAATTCAACTGGCTCTGATGACTGTCCTGCTGGTATGGAGACAATATCACATTTCGGCCAGGTGCCACGGGAGATATTTTGCAGAAACATTGATGGTTTCGAGACGGTAAGGAACCGGGAATAAAAAGCTATTATACAGATGTTGTTCATCAGCCTAAAGCAGCATTTTTTTCCCGATATCTGGTTTTATTAGTCTGAGCGCTTCATCTGTGTTTACATACTTCGTTAATTCTCTCAGAGAAACAACCTTATAATTGTTCTTGTGAAGAAACTCCAGGTATTCCCGGAATAATTCCGGAGGAGTGTTTACCCAGGGATGTTCGATATCGGGTACTCCATGAATTGTAAGGACAATGATTTTCCCGTCTTTCGCTTCCGTAAAAGCTTTCATGATCTGTTCCTTGTTCTTCGAGGTCATTGCCCAGCTTGGAACCAGAAGGGGATGATCAGCCAGCGGATCATACGGACGGTCTCCTCCGGCCCGGGCGAAAATGAAACCTCTCTTCCCGAGATAATCAACAATAGTTGAATCCAGACCATAACCCGGATAAGCAAAGGTCAATGGTTTGGCAATTCCCATTGAATCGCATTTGTCGTCAATGTATCTTAGCTGGTATTCAACTTTATCAATGGATAATGCAGGCAGATTAGGGTGATTTCTGGTGTGGTTGGCAATCTCAAAACCCATAAGATCGAGTTCTTTTATCTGCCTCCAGTTCATATACCTGGAGGTATCGCTGAAATTGGGAGGAAACTCACAGACAAAAAAAGTAGCGCCGAATCCGTATTCCTTCAGCAACGGTGCAACAAACGAATACTGACTGGCAGTGGCATCATCGAAAGTGAATACCACCAGTTTGTCAGGTATTTCTTTTTTAATAATCTGAGCCTCTACACCCAGCCCGAAGCTTAAAATATAAAGGCTGAAAACTATTTTTTTCATCAGTATATAATTTNNTGTTTGTGTATTTGATACATGTGGGTTTCATGAAAAATAAATCTCTTGGTGAAGTTAACATAGTCACGGCTTTAAAAACTGGAATCTTTGTTACTTGTTTGCCTGTATCTCCCGCGGAACAGGAAATATACCGGTATGCCTGCCATGATAAGGGAAAGACCAATGAGGGCTTCACGGGGCCTGGTTAATATGGTATTGATAAACAGCCCGGCACAGAAGAGAACAAATAAAGCCGTTACAACCGGGTAACCCCATGCTTTGTACGGCCGGTAAGTATCCGGCATCCTGCGGCGCAGTATGAAAACTCCCGCAGCCATTGCACCGTAAAATATGTAAACGGCAAAGATGAGCATATCGGTAAGCTGATCAAAATTGCCTGACAATACGAGAACCGAGGCCCATATTCCCTGCCACAGCAATGAGTTGCCCGGTACATTTCGGCTGTTCAGCTTCCCGATGCCTGAAAAGAAGAGCCTCTCCCGCGACATTGCATAATACGGCCTTGAGCCGGTCAGGATACTTGCATTGAGGCAGCCCAGGGTTGATACCAGAATAAGCAATGAAATGAAGAGTATGCCTCCCGATCCACTGAAGCTTCTCATCATTTCAATCGCGGCAACCTGATTGCCAGCTTCATGCACCCGGACCAGGTCGGGAACCGACATTACTGCGAGGTAGGAATAATTGACCAGCAGGTAGATTATTGTTATTGCAAAAACGCCGATGATAATCCCTTTGGGAATATTACGCCGGGCATCCTTAATTTCTCCTCCTATGAAGCCTGCCGATACCCATCCCTGATATGCCCAGAAAGCTGCCAGCATTGCTGTCATGAAGGATGAGACAGTAACTGAACCTTCCTTCATACTGCTGATATCAACTATCTCTGAAGGGCTCCGGGAAGCATTGGTAAGTCCGGATATCACAATAACTGTCAGACCTGCACATACAAGGAAGAACAGCACTTTGTTGACCCGGGCGCCGCTCTTCAGTCCCGACATGTTGAGGAGTGTCAGCGCCATAATAAGCATAATTGCAGTAAGCTTGATACCAAAATCCTGAAAAGGAAAGAAAACGCCTCCAATGGTGGCATTCTGCCATTCGGAAAATAACTCAGGCAGTGGAACGATGCTGTTCAGAGACTGGGTAAAGACGTATGCCAGCGATGCGATGGTAGCAGTCTGGATTACTGTAAATAAAGACCAGCCATAGAGAAAGGAGAAGAAGCGGTTGTAGATTTTTTTTAGATAGACATACTCCCCGCCGGTGTCAGCCAGCATGCCGGCCAGCTCAGCGTTGCTCAGGGCACCGAAAAGTGTGATCATTCCGGCTGCGGCCCATGCAATAAGTATCCAGGCGGACGATTGCAGCCCGTCGGCCATGGGAGCAATTTTTTTGTACACCCCAGAACCAATAATGTTGGCAAAGACGAAGATTATAACATAACCAAGTCCGAGTGTCCTGGAAAGACTTCGCTGATTATTCATTGGCGCCCCTCATTCCGAAGTTTGAAGGACCAAATTAAGAAATAAGTTGAATTAATATTTGCTCACGAAGATGTTCAGCTGGATTTTATCTGATATACCATCAACACATCTCCATGTCTAACGTAGAGCTTCCCTTTGTTAATTACGGGATGAGCCCAGAAGGGTCCTTCTCCTTTGGTTATCTGAAACTCGCTTACAATGTCGAGTTTGGTTGGATCGGGCTTTACAAGGGCAATATGACCTGACTTTTCTTCGAACAGGTACAGCATTCCGTCGGCTGAAATTACAGAACCTCTCGCGTACCATCTCTGGGTCCACAGCGTTTTTCCGGTTGTCCAGTCCACACAGGCCCACATATCTGCCGGCTTTGACATATGAGTTGATCCGAAAATATTATTCCCGAGAAGTACTGTTCCACCAAGCTGAGGATCAAAACTCCTGTTTTCCCAGACAGTTTGAACTGAATTTCCGTCAGGAGCAAGCTTAAGTTTTAATGCAACCCAGTTATACCCATTGGCAATGAGAATGTGCCCATCCCTGAAAAGGGGAGTCATTGCGTGATTTTTCATTACCCTGCCGGTTGCTGCATTGATTTCAGGATAGTTTAATTTCCAGATTATCTTTCCATCTTTTGCATTGACTGCAAGAATGTAAGTCCCCAATACGGTTACGATCATTTTCTTGCCGGCATATTCAATAAGCCTTGGATTCATATACTGCGGCTCCTGGTCGATGGGTTCCGCCTCCCATACCACCTTGCCGTCGGCAATATTGAATGCTACGAGCGAGGCTTTCTTCCCGGCAGGAGATGCAATTACGACATTATCGACGACCAGCGGAGATTCAGAGATCCCGAACTGTATTGGCTTGCTGTCGTATAACCGGTAATGATTTTTTGACCATTTTATTTTACCATCCTTCCCGATACAGACAATGTCGCCGCTTCCGCTGATAAGGAATAAATTACCGTTATAGTAAGTGGGAATGCATCTTGATCCGGTATGGTTTTTCATCCAGGCTTTACCGTAAACAGTTTCCCATTTCTTCTTCCCGTCGAGGGTCAGGGCTGTAAGTACATCTGAACTGTCTTTTCTTCCAGTAACATATACGGCATCTTCTGTTACTGTTGGTGAAGAATAACCATCACCCATATTTTCGGCATCCCATAATAGTGCCGGCCCGTTTGCAGGCCACTTTTTCAGCAATCCGGTTTCGTTATATATGCCGCTTCGGCCCGGTCCCCGCCATTCGTAAAGCTGGCTATAACCTATAGTTAAGGAAACAGTACTTAATATTATTGTCAGGAAAAATTTTAAATATAATGACTTCATATATGTTAAGTTTTATTTGTGAGCGGACCAAATATAAGGTAAAAGTCTGTTTGATACATTTTTACAATGTATCATTAACATTTATTAACACTTACATCATAAGTGATTTGCTTTGACCGTGTTCAGTCGACCGGAAATATCCGAAGTCAAAAACCTTTATGTCGGGAAGAGTATCAGTTTGAATTTTTCCAGGTGTAAGCGTGTGGCCAGCTTGCCGTGGCTGAGGGGATAGAAGTATGACATGCCCTGCAGCCAATTATTTTTTCAGGGCTGGCAGCTCCGTGGACTTCGGCAAACTCTTCTGAATCGTTTTCACCTCTCGATGACTCATGGCAGACACCACAACTTCCGATGGTTTTAATTTTTGAAGTAAACCCCTGGTATTGTTTTGACTGGTAATTATCGGATGTTTCACTTGAGGGATACATTGCATGTGGACTTCCGTGGCAAGCACTGCAATACATGCTGCCGTGCCCCTGTGAATTACGGTATAATGCTGATCCGGTACTGACTCCGGTTACGTCCTCATGGCAGGATGCACATGCCGGTTCTGATGCCCAGGGAATCCTTCCGGCGGCAATTGTGGAGGCGACATTTGCCATACTTCCATGACAATTTGTACATTTGCCATCATCTGAAGTGTGAGCAATGCTTCTGTTGCATTTTGTCGTTGCCCCCGGATGACAATCATAGCATGATGCACCCCGTGATGAATGTGAACCATGCAGAACCTGCGACAAATATTTCTGTGGTCCTGTATTGATTCCAAGTGCCGGGCTCGGATGGCAGGATGCGCAAAGAACAGGCTGACTGACTGCAGCTGACAGTGTCGTACCATGCTCTGAATCGTGCTCCGACAGGATATCATCAAAGGCAAAGGCTCCATGGCATTTCGCGCAGTTTAGCTCATCCGATGTCGGGACGGTGGCTCTGGTTTCGGCAAGTATTTTGCCTGCCCCGTCCTTTACGGTTATTTCGGCCACCTGGTAAGGATTCCAGGTGTTGTCATCACTAACCGGCACAACAGGAATCCCTTCGGCAATAAAATAATTCCCGGATGCTGTCATATCCCCTGTCAGGCCCTTTCCTTTCAGACCAACGTCATGGGCAGGGGTTACACCAAATAGCTTATTTGCATTATCCCAGAATCCACCATATGTCCTTTTGTTGTATGATGTGCTGTTGCCTGTCAGCTTATACTCCACAGTGATTCCAGCCGTAACAATTTCAGGCGGAGAACCCCTTTTGACGACCTGGACCATTACGTTGTTGTACGGAGGAAGTATAACAAGCTTATCATAGCTTGGATTCAGACAATGCATCCCAAGGTCGTTCCATGCAAAAACCGACCAGGCTCCTTCGGTACCTGTTGATCCGTCATCGGTTTTAGTGCAGGAAACCAGACTGACTGATAAAACTATCAGCATGAAAAGAAATCCTGTTTGAGTTTTCATTCGGCTGAAGCTTTGTTAATTAATTAACAATCATATTTATGGACCAGACAACTTAAGCTACCCTGACAATATTGCCTATATGAGTTTCGGATAATAAAATTAAACTAAATTCCTGGAAATAAATGGGAAAAGGGACAACACAATTTATATATCCGGGATGATATTAAGCATAAATCAGAATCATCTTCTGAAATTTTTTTCACAAGGACATGGAATTTGTCGGTGTTTTCCGGATTTGTTTTGAGTTGCACAGCTACCAAGAGTCTGCAGGATCAAAATAACCAAAATTGTTTTTATAATAATTCCCTTCAACCGGTTATGCTTACAGATTTCTTTAAAAGTCATATCAATAAGTGTCATTCAACCCGAACTTTCAGTAAGATTAAAACTTATCCGGGCCCTGAATTATTGTATTTCTCATAATCACAGGATCTCCTGTATTTTCTTCAAATTTCATGTACCGGATCATTTCAGGATTTAAGGCACTGATATTTCAACACATAACGGGAAATTTTGATAATCCGGCATTTTTCACTAACTTTGCTGGCTTTCATGAATTTAAGAAAATCACAGAACCTTTATGGAATTTGAAAATTTGGGTCTGGTCCCGGAATTGCTGGAATCAATTGATTATATGGGTTTCAGCGAAACCACACCTATACAGGAAAAAGCTATTCCGGTTATTATGGCCGGCAGAGACCTGATTGCCTCCGCACAGACAGGAACAGGGAAAACTGCTGCGTTTCTTCTCCCTGTAATGAACGACATTTGCAGGAAGCGTCCCGAACATACCCACACACTGATACTGGTCCCGACCCGCGAACTGGCTATACAGATCGATCAGCAGATACTTGGCCTGGCCTATACATTAAACATTACATCCATAGCTGTTTACGGCGGCGGAGACGGCAGCGGCTGGGAACAGGAGAAGATCGCTCTTTCAAAGGGAGCCGACATGATTGTGGCTACCCCCGGGCGATTGATCTCACATCTTACCCAGGGTTATGTCAGATTTGACAAAATAGAGATGCTTGTTCTTGATGAAGCCGACCGCATGCTTGACATAGGATTCTATGACGATATCATGCTGATAATATCACACATCCCCGCGGTAAGACAAACTCTCATGTTCAGCGCAACCATTCCTCACAGAATCAGGTCGCTGTCAAAGAAGATAATGAATAATCCGGTGGAGATATCTCTTGAGATGTCGAAGCCTGCCGATGGTGTCATTCAAAGTGTGTATTATCTCGAAGAAACCCAGAAAATACCCCTGATCAACACCCTCCTTGGTGAAAATCCTGATCACCAGAGCGTCCTGATATTCACCTCCACAAAAAAGAAAGTGTCTGATGTTGTCAGGGGATTGCGCTCCGGCTTATATCTGGTTGAAGGGATTTCTTCGGCCCTTGAACAGAATGAAAGGGAAGAAATGCTTATCAGGTTCCGCTCGCGCCAATGCCGCGTACTTGTTGCAACGGATGTTCTGAGCAGAGGCATTGATGTCAAGGATATCAACATGGTAATAAATTATGACGTCCCGTCAGATGCAGAGGATTATGTGCACCGGGTCGGACGTACTGCGCGTGCTGAAAAAACAGGTATTGCGGTAACCCTCGTTAACAGGTCAGATCAGCCCAAAATTCAGAGGATCGAAAAACTGATCGGTTATAAAGTAAATATTGTCAGCCTCCCGGATTCTGTGGCCGGGGCAAATGTAAAAAACAGGGGAACCAGGAACTCGATTCCGGATTCCGCGGGGGAAAAACCAAGAAACAAAAAGTATCAGAAAAACAGGAGCCGGGGCGATTGGAACAAAACCAGCCCTCACAGGAAATTCATTAACCTTACCTGAACCGGCTTTTCATTGGCAAATAAAATTAGTTTGTGGGTATAATTGATGAGATAAAAAGAAGGCGGACTTTTGCCATCATTTCGCATCCCGATGCGGGCAAAACAACTCTTACAGAAAAGCTGCTTCTCTTTGGCGGCGCCATCCATGTTGCAGGAGCTGTAAAAAATAACAAGATCAGAAAAACTGCTACATCTGATTTCCTTGAGATAGAGAAACAGAGAGGTATTTCTGTGGCTACCTCTGTCATGAGTTTCGATTATAACGGGACAAAGATAAACATACTTGATACTCCGGGGCATAAGGACTTTGCCGAGGATACTTACCGTACCCTGACAGCTGTCGATAGTGTAATACTTGTCATTGACAGCGCAAAAGGGGTGGAAGAGCAAACCCGGAGGTTAATGGAGGTATGCCGAATGAGAGCAACTCCCGTAATGATCTTTGTCAACAAAATGGACAGGGAGGGTAAAGAACCTTTCGAACTTCTGGAAGAGCTGGAAAAGGAACTGGAAATCGCTGTATCTCCATTTACCTGGCCCGCAGGCAGGGGAAGTAATTTCAAGGGTGTTTACAATATTTTCAAAGAGAACATACAACTTTACACTCCTGAAAAGAGCAATTTGTCGGAACTTCTCATAGAAACCGGCAATATATCCGATCCTGTGCTCAAGGAATTTATCGGGGAGAAAATATTAAGCCGCCTGTGGGAAGAAATAGATCTTGCCGCTGATCTGTACGAGTCATTTCAGCTCAACCTTTATCTTGAAGGATATCTTGCTCCTGTCTTCTTCGGGAGTGCCCTTAATAATACCGGTGTATTGGAGCTGCTTGAGACTTTTATTGAAATAGCTCCGTCGCCAACCCGGTCAGAAGCACATGAGCGCGTTGTCAGACCTGATGAACCTGATTTTACCGGGTACATTTTCAAGATCCATGCAAATCTCGACCCCAAACATCGTAACAGGATGGCATTTATGAGAGTGTGTTCCGGCGTATTCCAGAGGAACAGCATTTATTACCATCCCAGGTTAAAAAGAAAAATGAGGTTTTCTTCCTCTGCAGCATTTATCGCCAATTCAAAAAGCACGATAGACGAGGCATATCCGGGTGATGTAATAGGTTTGTACGATACGGGATCCCTTAAAATAGGGGACACTCTTACCGAAGGTGAGGTTCTGCATTTCAAGGGAGTCCCCAATTTCGCACCGGAGTTATTGAGAGAGGTAATAAATCTTGACCCCTCAAAGAGCAAGCAGCTTGAAAAAGGAATCAGGCAGTTAACCGATGAAGGACTTGCCCAGCTGTTCCTCCAGCAACCCGGAAACAGGAAAATAATCGGAACAGTGGGAGAGCTTCAGTTTGATGTTATAAAATTCAGACTTGAACATGAATACGGCGCTACATGCGATTTCCGTCTGCTTCCTTTTGTGAAGGCACTATGGTTTAATTTTGATGATCCGAAGGAATTAAGCGAGTTTCTTAAACGGAAAGCTGGATTTATAGCTTATGATAAGGAAAATGCACCTGTCTTTTTTGCGGACAGTGACTGGATGATTAAAGTAATTCAGGAGACATTTCCCTCAGTCAGGTTTCATCTTACCTCGGAAAGCTTCAGTATCAGCTGAAATTTGGAATCACAGTACCTACCTTCAGGAAGGCGCTTCCCATTCAGATCAAAGCATTGAATGCAGTTTAGAAATCCAGTATTCTGCGACGGTGATGATCATATTTACCTTTGACTATATCCAGTGCATGGCTGAAGTTTTAATATATTAATTTATTGATCTTTAGCGTATTGACGTCTCTGGAAGAAAAACCTCCCGGATCATTCATGATTTTCATTCAGAACCTGTTTTATAGTATTTTTTGTAAATAATTCAAAATAAATGAATTATATTAAGATTATCTATGTTATTTTCTTAACTTACAGAAAAAGTATTTTGAATCTTTTTCTCCGGTAAACTACAATTTTTTCTTCAGAACATAGATTTATACAAAAAGAAGCAAACCCCAATTACCAACATCAGGGCATTTAAACATATCCGTGTATTTGTGCTCGGTATCATATTGAAATTTAATTATTTATTAAAAGAGAGGAAACTAAAATGAACTATTTGTATTTTGTAATTCCTGTAGTAGTAATATTCTTCGCAGGGATCAGAATTGTAAGGCCAACTGAACGCGGTTTGATCGAGAGGCTTGGGAAGTATCATAATTTTGCCCACCCCGGATTTCACTGGATTATTCCAGTAATTGACAGGATATTTGTGATAAATGTGACTGAACAGATGGTAGATGCTCAGCCACAGGAAATAATCACAAATGATAATCTTAATGCAAGTGTCGATGCCCAGGTTTATTTCAGGGTAAAATCAGATGAAGCAAGCGTAAAAGGATCAACGTATGACGTTAATAACTATAAATGGCAAATTGTTCAGCTTGCCCGTACAACGCTTCGTAATATTATCGGTACACTTACTTTAAAGTCGGCCAACAGCGAACGTGGGAAAATCAACACGGAACTTCTTGCAACTCTTGATAAAGAAACTAAAGGCTGGGGAATTGAAATTATTCGTACCGAATTAAAACAAATTGACCCTCCTTCGGATGTTCAGGAAACAATGAATAAAGTAGTAAAAGCTGAGAATGAAAAAATTGCAGCAATAGATTCGGCTACTGCTGCCGAGACAGTAGCAGATGGGATAAAGAGAGGAAAGATTAAGGAAGCAGAAGGGTATAAGCAGGCAAAAATACTGCACGCTGAAGGCGAAGCTGAAGCCATCAGACTGGTAAATGAAGCAGCTGATAAATATTTTATCGGGAATGCTCAATTATTGAGAAAACTGGAGGCTCTCGAAGCATCACTCGGCAGTAATTCTAAAATTGTTGTTCCGGCAGGAACCGAGCTGGTAAATATTATCGGAGAAATGGCAGGAATAGTTCCTTTGGAGAGGAAGAAAAAAGAAATCTGAAAATTTGTTTAAGCCGATATTTTAACTATCCTTCCAGGATAAGGTTGTTACAAACAGACTTTTCACAGATCCCACCGCGGACCTGCTCTCGCACAGCATTATAGTTTGTTCGTTACTGGTTATGATAACGTTCCAACGATATGAATTAC